>CALNCU010000193.1 GCA_937875395.1 uncultured Armatimonadota bacterium
CGTTTCTTCTGAATAATATCGTATGCCCGCATCTATACCCCCACCTCCCCGGCAAAGCTTCTTCCCGCCGGCCGGGCATCAAGGTTGAACACCTCTGCTGCCGTGGCTGCTATATCTGCAAATGTGTCTCTTACGCCAAGGTTAACACCCTGCCGCGCCCCGGGACCCCATACAAGGAGCGGAACCATCTCCCTGGAGTGATCTGTTGAAGGTGTTGTTGGGTCGTTACCGTGGTCGGCGGTGATTATTAGCAGATCCTCCCGCAAGAGAGCGTGGAGTATATCCGGCAGATAACTATCAAACTCCCGAAGCCCCTGAGCAAAGCCCTCCGGGTCATTTCGGTGCCCGTATTTTGAATCAAAATCTACAAGGTTAGAGAAGATAATCCCCGGCTCCGAAGCCTCTATTGCCTCTATGGTGCGGCAGATTCCGTCTACATTCCCCTCCGTATGGATAGATTCGCTTATCCCCTGTCCTGCAAATATATCCCCTATTTTGCCTATGCCGGTCACTTTATATCCATTATTGCAGAGGTCATCCAGCACGGTGGGCCCTGGGGGCTTGACGGAGTAATCCTTTCTGTTGTAGGTTCGTACAAAATGGCCGGGCTCTCCCACAAAGGGGCGAGCTATAACCCGGGCCACGTTGTACGGACCGGAGAGAATCTCTCTTGCCGTCTCACACATTTTATAGAGTTCAGGCACAGGTATTACGGATTCATGGGCGGCCAGTTGAAATACGCTGTCTGCAGAGGTGTATACAATGGGCCGTCCGGTGCGCATGTGCTCTGCGCCCAGGTCTTCTATTATCTGCGTGCCGGATGCCGGGCGGTTGCCCATAATCTTGCGCCCTATGGCCTTTTGGAACCTGTCTATTATCTCCGGCGGGAAGCCGTTTGGGTATGTGGGAAAGGGACGGTTGGTGATTATCCCGGTCATCTCCCAGTGCCCGGTGATGGTATCTTTGCCCTTGGATTGCTCCTTCATTATACCATAGCATGCGGAAGGGCAGGCCGATGGAGAGATACCCTGCACCTGCATAAGATTACCAAGGCCCATCCCCTCAAGGTTGGGCAGGTCTATGCCTTGCAGGGCGTGCGCAGTGTTTGCAAGGGTGTTGCTTCCCTCATCGCCATACTCTGCGGCATCCGGCATGGCGCCCGTGCCCACTCCATCCAGCACTATGATTATCAACCGCATACGGCCTCCAACTCTTCATTAAGTATCTTAAAAAAAGGCCCCCTTGCCAACCTCTCCGCCCACGGTTCATGCCCGCACTTCTCAAGCAATATGAACCTGAAATTGGCCAATATGCCGGAGAGCGGCCCCCTTACTCCTTCTGCGGGATGAGGGTCAAAATCACCATGAACAGCCACCACCGGGCATGTTATGTTTCTGCCCATATCAAGCAGCCTGCCACTCCGCCTAAGTTCCTCTGCCTCTCCCCATACCTTTATGTGCAGTCCGGCCTGGCACTCCACGGCATCCGGGACGGCATCTATGGGATGGTATGCGTCCGCCCTTCCCAGAATTTTGCCGAGCAGGGCAAGGTCTTTGCTCTTGGGAACACCTCCGCCGAGCCTTTCCATAATCCCCTGAACCGTTCCCCTATCATCATCCGTGAGGCGGCTCATCCTGGTCTCCATTATCCGTTCTGCATACTCGGGGAGGAACGGCCCGCTTGCAACCAAAACCAACTTTGCAACGTGAGCAGGATAACGGGCGGCATAGATATACCCAAGCCATGCTCCCCAGGAGTGGCCGACCAGAACCACCGGAAGAGATGTGCAGGATTCTAAAATCCCCCTAAGTTCCCCTCCCTGCCCATCCACGGAATCCGCAGTCTGGAAGGGTTCAAGGACGCTCCCATTGCATAAAATCCCCTGCGCAATGGGGGCTGCGCTCCCCGGCGCCCCCGGCCCGCCGTGCAAAACCGCAACCTTAAAAGGGCCTTCTCCGTATTTTCTTGGGTTTAATGCAACCATTCAGACTTTCCTTATGCCCTTGGATGAGACTCTTTGTAGACCTCTTTCAGCTTCTCCCTTGAGACGTGAGTGTAAATTTGAGTGGTGGCAATATCTGCGTGACCCAGCATCTCCTGTATGGCTCTAAGGTCTGCTCCGCCGGCAAGGAGGTGGGTTGCAAACGAATGCCTTAGCGAATGAGGGCTGATATTCTTTGTTATACCCGCCTGGCGCGTATATTTTTTAAGTATCTTCCAAAACCCCACTCTGGAGAGGCCTTTGCCCTTATGGTTCAAGAAGAGGTAATCTCCGCTGCCCGCATGAGCAAACTTCGCCCGCCCGTTGGATAGGTATAAAGACAGGTAATCTACCGCAACTTTGCCTATTGGAACAATCCGCTCTTTGGAACCCTTGCCAAAGCACCTTACAAAACCCACGGCAAGGTTGACGTCCAGAATTTTAAGGCTCATAAGCTCGGAGACGCGGAGGCCCGTGGCGTAGAGCGTCTCAAGCATGGCCTTGTCGCGGGAACCGGCGGGGGTCTTGGCATCCGGGACGGCAAGCAGGCGGTTCACCTCATCAATGGTGAGCGCGCTGGGGAGCTTCTTTATGCCCTTCATGCCGGTGGTGTTTGCTGTAAAATCCTGTTTTACGTACCCTTCCCGGCAGGCAAACTTGCAGAACGTGCGGATTGCAGAGAGTTTGCGGCTTATGCTGTTTGGAGACATCCCCGCCTCCCGCAAACCCTCCAAATATCCAACCAGCGCAGAATCCCAGGAATCCTCTGCGCAAAAAATTCCCATCTTGCGTGCAA
Organism: uncultured Armatimonadota bacterium; assembly: GCA_937875395.1. Taxonomy (GTDB): domain Bacteria; phylum Armatimonadota; class UBA5829; order DTJY01; family DTJY01; genus CALNCU01. The sequence goes on from CALNCU010000193.1 coordinate 2,778, forward strand.
AGGCAGAAAACTGCGCAAGGTCCCGCCCGTAGGCGGCAACCGTGTGAGCGGAGAGCGCTCTTTCCACGCTTAGATGATCTAGAAATGCCTGAATTGCCTCATCCATGCTTTAAATCCTGTAGAATTAACCTGTATGGGTGCAAAGACCTATCTGTCTCTTTTATAGATAAGTATCTCCGGGGAGGCATAGGACATATCATGCGGAAGCCCGGCCCCCACCGGCACCCTTATGCCAAAGATAGATGGAACGCTCTTGCACCTGCGAACAAGCCGATAATCCTGCTCCAAGGCCCCAAAATAATCAAGCGCCTCCTGGTTGCGGATGCGCAGGCGGTCTTCATACTCAAAGGAAGAGAGAACCGCCCAGCCGGATTCTTTAAGCGCGCCGGTATTCCACTCCTGGTTTTTATCAACAATCAGCCGGTAGCAACTCACTTCCAGCGACTTGATATACCTGTCCTCCGGGTTCAGGGCGCCAAAATACGGGCTTACAGGCGGGGTGTAAAACCAGGGCACGGTTGGAAACATTATACCAGATCCGTGCGGTATATTAGATTCTATCCAGGCGGCGGCGGAATCCCTGGTGTCCGTGCGTGCGTATATGCAGTCTATGGCAGATGAATATGCCCCCGTGTAGATCAGCGCAATTGCAAGAAGAGCCACCCCGATACGCCCGGCCCGGCGCCCTCTTTTGGCAAGAGATTCTATCCCCCACTTAGAAAACCCGGCGGCAAAAACAGCAAGCACCGGAAGGAGCAGAAGCGTGTAACGTGCAAACCGCACCTCTGCCGCCCCTATTACTATGTAGTAGGCAACCAGAAAAGAGAGCAGCGCAACCTGTCCGCGCCGTCTTTGCACGGCAGCCAATACCGTACCTGCGGTTGAGAGGATAAGGAGTGGAAGCCCCATTCCGGCCAGAAGCGAGTGGGTATAGTGATAGACGAACCCGGAGCCGGTACCCTCAAAGACAAACCCGTGGCCTGTGCGAACATGCATCAGTTCATATGTAAAATCATGCATAAACTGCCGGGGATTGATAAAGATGCCGGGGGTTCCTGCAAGAAAAACAACTAATGCGGCAACCGGCAGCAGAAGGAGCCGGGCGGATACCACACGCCGGCCGGAGACCAGGTGGGCTGCTGCAGGCGCAAGAATTACAAGCCCCGCATTATACTTTGTTGCGGCGGCAAGCCCTGCAAATATACCCGCTGCAATATAATCCGCCCATCTTCCTTCCTCTGATATCTTTGCAGCATAGAGCAGGGAGAGGGCAACAAAGAAGGTTGCAGTTACATCTACTGCTAAAAATTTGGAGTGCATTACGTGTATGGGCAGAAGCGCCATAATAAGCGCGGCCGCAAGCCCCGCACGGCGTCCATACAGCCGCCTCCCCAGGGCATAAGTTACGTAAACGGTGGCAACTCCAAGCAGCACAGAAACCATACGGCCTGCCATAAAGAGCTTGGAGAACTCCCCTATCTGAGAGAAGAGCCCGCCGGATTCCGGGAGCCGGATAAGCCCCCAGCCTTGCCCCAGAAGTATTGCAAAAGAGGTGAAATATATATACAGGGAGCCGTAGTTGTAGAATCCGGGGTCAAAGACTCCGGCCAGGGGGTTCACCCGCATAGCGGCCATAAGCACCACGTTCTCATCCGGGTGGTAAGAGAAGTAGTGCATGGCAGACGGCAGCCCCCAGCCTGCCCCCCATAGGCGAAGAAATGCGGCAAGAAGGAGCACAAGGGCTACTCCAAATGCAAAGAGCCGGGCAGCCGCCAATCTTTGCGGCTTCTGCCCGGCATCTATCTTTTTGTTGCTGGTCTTTTTATCTGCCATAGATGTTTCAGGTATCCCTGAACGCCGCCCCAAGCTCTGCCGCCAGCAGCGCGCGGATGGCATTCATTCGTTCATCCACTTCCGCATCCCTTAAAGTCCGCTCGCGGGAACGGAAGATTATAGAAAATGCCAGGCTCTTCTGGCCGGGTTGAAGCGGTTTCCCCGTGTATACGTCAAAGAGGGTAAGGCAGCTGAGCAGTTCGCCCGCAGCCTCCCTTATCAGAGATTCCACCCGGCTGTACGCGGTATCGCCAGAGATAACAACGGCAAGATCCCTATCAACAGCAGGGTACCTGGAGAGCGGAGCATACCCCGCCCGCATGCCGGAGCGCTTCATAAGCTCTTCAAAATCAAGCTCAAAGACGTAGGTTCGTCCGGGAAGGTCCATCTGCCTGGCAAGAGAATCTGATACCTCTCCTATAACCCCAAGCCGCTTTCCATCGGACTCTATGGATGCAGCTCTTGTGGGATGAAAACCGGGGAGCTGCTCTGCCTTATACTCTGCGTTTGTAATTCCAAGGCGCTGGAAGATATGCTCTGTGATGCCTTTGCAAAGGAAGAAATCCGCCGCCAATGAAGCTTTATCAACATTCCAAGTCTCTTCCCAGAGAGTGCCGGTTATTGCTGCGGCAACACTGAACTTCTCTTCAAAGGCGCCGCCGGAAGACGGCTTAACCACATGCCCTATCTCAAATACCGCCATATCACGTACGCCTCGACCGGCGTTGTGGGCAATAACGTTTAACATACCCGGAACCAGCCTGCTTCTAAGGCAGCAGACCTCATCGTTCAACGGGTTGCGCACGGGGATCTGCGGGCCGCCCTCATACGCCGGAGTCATGGTGCCTGTTACAACCTCCTGCAGCCCGCTGGAGATAAGAATTTCATAGAGTTTTGCTGCAAAAGCACCTTCCGGGCTGTCCTTGCCCTGAAGGGTCTCCCCGCAAAGGAGCGTCTCCGGTATATGCTCATAGCCGTAGATACGCCCAACTTCTTCTATCAGGTCTTCCTCACGGGTTATATCCGGGCGGAAGGTGGGCACAGTAACGGCAAGCGATTCTGCTTTGTGCTTTACGGACATGCCCAGCGCGGTAAGGTAGCCCTCTATCTGCTTTGCGGTAACTTTAAACCCAAGTAGATCAGAGGTTCTGCCGGGCCTTATATCTATGCAGCGCGGCTCTGCCTTGCCGGGGTACAGGTCTATTACCCCGCGAGCTATATCTCCGCCGCCCGTCTCTTGTATAAGCTGAACCACACGGTCAAGCGCGTAGAGTGTAAGGTTTGGATCTACACCGCGCTCATACCGGAAGGATGCCTCTGTGGCAAGCCCTATCCGGCGCGCCGACCGGCGGATGGAGAGGCGGTTGAAGTTTGCAGATTCTATGAGCACATTCTTTGTCTGCCAGTTGACCTCGCTGTTAAAGCCGCCCATAATTCCGGCAATTGCAACCGGCTGCACGGCATCTGCAATAACAAGCGTGGCAGGGTCCAGCTGACGTTCTTCGCCGTCTATGGTGGTAATCTTCTCTCCTGCTCTGGCCTGGCGGACTATTATTTTATGCTCTGCAAGCAGATCGCAGTCAAAGGTGTGCAGGGGTTGTCCAAGCTCAAGCAACACGTAGTTTGAGGCATCTACAACGTTGTTTATGGGGCGCATGCCGGCGGCGATGAGCCTTTCCTGCATCCATGCGGGGGATTCCCCCACCTTCACCCCGGTAATCACCCTTGAAGAGTACCTTGGACAGTTTGCCGGACTCTCTATCTCTATCTTTGCAAGAGAGTTTATATCTGTTTCCCCTTGGGTTACGCAGGCTTCCGGCGCCTTAAGCTTTGACCCAAGAAGCGCAGATATATCCCTTGCCACCCCAAAGACGGAGAGTAGATCCGGGCGGTTGGGCGTGACATAGGTAGAGTAGACCGCGCCGTACGGGGTCTCCTCTATCTCCTCCACCTCCAGCCCCGCCATGGTAAGGCGGTCTGCAAGCTCTTCAATAGTTACATTAAACTCTGTATATTCTTTCAGCCATTCAACGGGCACTAACACGGTTGAAACACCTCGGATTTCTTAGAACTGGCGGAGGAAGCGAAGATCGTCCTCCAGAAAGAGCCGGATATCATCTATGCCGTACCGGAGCATGCCCACGCGTTCTATTCCAAGTCCAAAGGCAAACCCGGTGTACTTCTCTGAATCTATGCCGAAACGCTCAAGGATGGTTGGGTGGATAAGCCCGGCGCCGCCTATCTCTATCCAACCGCTCATTTTGCAGAGCGGACAGCCCTTGCCCTGGCAGACGAAGCAGGTGATGGCATACTCAACACCCGGTTCTACAAACGGGAAGTAGTCCGGGCGGAAGCGCACACTTGAGGCGGGGCCGAAGAGTTCTCTTGCAAACTGCGAGAGCGTGCCTTTAAGGTCTGCCATGTTTATCTTTTCATCAACGGCAAAGCAATCTACCTGGTGGAACGTGTGCGAGTGCGTGGCATCCAGCGCATCGTATCTGAAGCAGCGGCCTACCGTACATATTCTAAACGGCGGCTTCTTGTGCTCCATAACTCTGCCCTGCAGCGCCGTGGTCTGCGTACGCAGCAGGCGGTCATCCGTTATGTAGAAGGACATCTGGGCATCCATGGCCGGGTGGTCTTCCGGGTAGTTCAGGGCATCAAAGTTGAACTTGTACTCTTCTACCTCCGGGCCTTCCACTACCTCAAAGCCAAGGCCTATAAAGACCCGTTTTATCTCATCTATGGTGGCGGTGAGCGGGTGGCGGCGCCCCAGGCGGAAGAATCTGCCGGGAAGCGTAACATCTATGGATTCCTGGGAGAGACGGCTGGCCTCTTCCTCTGCGGCCACGGTGCTCCGCCGGCTTTCAATAAGCGCGCCAACCATGTTTTTAAGCTTGTTGACGTTCTGCCCCCAGGCCGGACGGTCTTCCTTTGGAAGCTCGCCGGTCTTTCTCAGGAGTTCCGTAACTTTGCCCTTGCGGCCAAGATACTCTGTTTCTATGTGTGCAAGCTCTACAGTGGATGCGGCGGCGGCTATTTGCTCTTCCGCTTCTTTCTTTATGCTTTCAAGAACTTTCTGTGTGTTTTCAGACATTTTATCTACCTGAATTCAGCTTATAAACAAGTAATGGCCGGCACAAAGGCGCGGCCATTATTTAACAGACTCAAAATAAAATCACCATGGTTTTGCTTGATCTTTGAGCGGTATTCATAGTTGGGATAAAACCTGTTACTATTTGAATACTAACTTTTCATCCCTCCCGGATACCACTCAAATCTCTGCATAATTACCTGATGTACTTTATCCAAAGACTGCCAAGTCTCTAATATATTACAGAAACTTACGCAGCTAGCTGCTCGGCCGCCTTCTTTACAAGTGCGGCAAATGCAGCCTGGTCGCTGATTGCCATTTCAGAGAGAGCCTTCCGGTCTATCTCTATTCCTGCCTTTGTAAGCCCTTCTATAAAACGGCTGTACTGCATTCCGTTTGCGCGTGTAGCAGCGTTGATTCTGGCAATCCACAGGCTGCGGAAATCACGCTTGCGGTTGCGGCGGTCGCGGTAGGCGTACTGCAGGGCATGGTTTACGGCCTCGTTTGCTGTTTTAAACAGACGATGCTTGCCGCCCCAGTACCCCTTGGCCCTATCTAAAATCTTTTTGTGCCGCTTATGTACTATTGTTCCACGTTTAACTCGTGGCATAGAAAACACTCCTTTCAAAATGGGATGCAGATGTTGCGGTTGTTTTTATCCGCCCTATAAATCTGCTCCCTGCCTGCAACAAATTTACGCGGAATACGGCATCAGCCTGTGTACCTTCTGCTTCTCTCCGCCGGAAACAGTGGATTCCAGAGTAAGCCTGCGCTTCTGGCTGTTGGACTTCTTCATCATAAGATGGCCCTTGCGGGTGTTGTCCCGCATAAGCTTGCCGGTGCCGGTAACCTTAAACCGCTTTGCGGCGGCCTTTTTGGTCTTCATCTTGGGCATTTATCTCTTCCTTTCAAGGCGCTCTCGCCCATAACCTGGGGGGAGAGAGTGGCGCTTGGCGTTCTTATATTAAATTACTGGCAGGCCGATGATTCTCTCTTTGCGAGTATTTTGCTGCCAAGGACTGGTTTTACTTTGGCGCAAGCACCATGGACATTGCCCTGCCCTCCATGGAGGCCGGCTTCTCTACCACAGCAATATCCGAGGTAAGTTCCACCACGCGCTCCATAGAGCGTCTTGCAATCTCCGGGTGGGTGATCTCCCTGCTGCGGAAGACTATGGTAAACTTTACCTTATCGCCGCCCTGCAAGAATTTTTGCGCATTTTTTAGTTTGAACATAAAGTCATGCTCGTCTGTGGACGGACGCATCTTTATGCTCTTCACTTCGCCCGCATGACTCTTTTTACGGGCTTCGCGCTCCCGTTTGCCCTGCTCGTACTTGTGCTTGCCGTAGTCCATTATTTTACATACGGGGGGAGTTGCATTGGGCGAAACCTCTATAAGGTCCAGCCCCTTCTCCCTGGCAAGACCCAACGCATCCCGTGTATTTACAATTCCAAGCTGCTGACCGGCCTCATCTATAAGCCGGCATTCCCTGGCACGAATGCGTTCGTTTATGTTGGTTCTAAAATCTCTATTTATATGCGCCACCTCTGATTAAATTGACCGTTTTCTGCCCATAATGCGGAATAATCCGGCAAACAGGCGGTTTTGCGGCCGCTAACTCATAAAAAATTACAAATTAGTGTAGCAGAATTCCGTCAGGCTGTCAACTCATTTTTGACTTGAGTTGCAAAGTCTGACAGAGGCATTGCGCCTAGGTCGCCGCGCTCCCGCTGCCTAACCGAGACTTTATCTTCAGATGCCTCCCTGTCGCCCACTATAAGCATGTAGGGGATCTTCTGTACCTGGGCTTCTCTAATCTTGAACCCGGTCTTTTCATTGCGGGAATCTACCTTTACCCTGAGGCCCAGCGATCTGAGCGTGCCTGCAACTTTGCCTGCGTACTCTGCGTGCCTGTCTGCAATGGGAAGCACAACCGCCTGCACCGGGGCGAGCCACAGGGGGAAGGCTCCGGCGTACTCTTCTATAAGTATGCCTATGAACCTCTCCAGGGAGCCCAGCACCGCCCTGTGTATCATAACCGGTCTGTGCGGCTTGCCGTCTTCGCCTATGTATTCCATCTCAAACCGTTCCGGCATGGAGAAGTCCAGCTGAACGGTGCCAAGCTGCCATGAACGGCCCACGGAATCTTTTATATGAAAATCTATCTTGGGGCCGTAGAAAGCGCCATCGCCCGGGTTTACGGCATATGTAATGCCGGATGCTTTTAGGGCCTCTGTGAGCGATGTCTCCGCCGTCTCCCACATTTCGTCCGTGCCTATGGATTTTGACGGGCGGGTGCTAAGCTCTATCCGGTATTCGTTAAAGCCGAATCTGCTGTATATGGATTTAATAAGGTTTATGACGCCGCAGACCTCTTCTTGAATCTGCTCCTGGCGGCAGTAGATGTGGGCGTCATCCTGCGTGAAGGCGCGCACCCGGAAGAGCCCGTGCAGTACGCCGGATTTCTCGTGCCGGTGCACATGGCCCAGTTCGCAGTAACGCATGGGCAGGTCGCGATAGGAGCGCAGGCTGTCTTTATAGATAAGTATGCCGCCGGGGCAGTTCATTGGCTTTACAGAGCAGACCTGTTCATCTATCTCTACAAAGTACATGTTCTCCCGGTAGGTGTCCCAGTGGCCGCTCCTGTGCCAGAGGGATTCGTTTAGTATCATTGGAGTTTTAATTTCCTGGTATCCGCCGTCTATATGCACTTTGCGCCAGTAATCTACAATGGCGTTGTATATTATGGTGCCGTTGGGATGCCAGAACGGAAAGCCGGGGCCTTCCTCCTGGAAGCTGAAAAGATCTAGTTCCTTGCCAAGTTTTCTGTGATCCCGGCGGCGGGCCTCTTCAAGGCGGTTAAGGTATTCTTCAAGTTCTTTCTTGGTGTTCCATGCAGTGCCGTAGATGCGCTGGAGCATGGGGTTCTTTTCGCTCCCCCGCCAGTAGGCGCCCGCAACGCTTAAAAGCTTGAAGGCCTTTATCCGGCCCGTGCTTGCAATGTGCGGGCCGCGGCAGAGATCAATAAAATCGCCCTGCCTGTAGATAGAGATAACATTGTCCTCAAGATCGCGGATCAGCTCCAGCTTGTACGGCTCGTGAGCAAAGAGGCTCTCTGCCTCCTGGCGGGTGACTTCCTGCCTTTCAAACGGCAGATTCTTTGCAATTATTTTCTGCATGGCGGCTTCTATCTTCTCTAAATCTTCAGGCGTAAACCCCTCCGGCCTGTCAAAATCATAGTAGAAACCATCTTCTATGGCCGGGCCTATACCCAGCTTTACCTCTGGATAGAGTTCTTTTACCGCCTGAGCAAGCACGTGAGAAGCGCTGTGCCTGAGCGTTATTATGTCTGTATCGCTCTCTGCCACTTGAATTCACTCCTTTGGGCGCCACGGCCCTTCAATATCTTTATATGATACCTAATTCCGGGTGTTTTTTGCAAATATCCATGGTTACTTTGCTTTAGGAACCCAGATATTCTTCCCATATGTTTCCTTTATGTAAAAAGAGCCGATAAACGCCAGCACGGACAGCACCAGCAAACCCGTAAATATGACCGCATATGCTTGCGGCGGGTAGTGTATGGCACCCTCAACCCGCACTGCTTGCGCAGTAAATTTATCCAGCACAATGCCGGAGAGAGTGGCATAAACCGCTATGGAAAGGTACGCAGCCGCGTTCCCCACCCCCACTGCGCTTGCCGCATAGCCGGAATCGTTCATCTCCTTTATGGTAGAACTGAATATGGGCGTCCCGCCGGATGATAAGCCAAAGAGCAGGTAGCACGGGAGTATCCAGACCGGACTGGCCTTGAGTATAAGAAGCCCCGCGCACGGCGCCAGTACTGCAAGGAAGCTTGCGGCTATGATTACGGGCCGCCTGCGGTTCCCTATCATTTTAGAGAAGAAACCGGAGAATACGGAGGCCGACATAGAAACAAGCATAAGAAGGAACGTGTATGATGCCGCCGCCCCGGAGTTAAGCCCGCAGCAATCTTCAAGGAGCTTCTTGCCTATAATTGCCTGCATAAGAAAGAAGTTGCCAAAGACCACGGTTGAGCAGAGGATTACAGAGTAGCTGGTACGGTTTGAAAGGATTCGCCTGACCGCCGGAAAGACGGAGGTCCTGCTCCCGGAGATTTTTTTGGTAAGAATGTTCCATGTAAAGGCTGCTGCAAGTATTACGGCTGCAAGGCAGGCCACGCCCACTGCCAGAAGCGATGGCCTCCATCCAAAT
>CALNCU010000194.1 GCA_937875395.1 uncultured Armatimonadota bacterium
GCGCAATTGTGCTTAGTATTTCGCATGTCTGCAGAGAGTTTATGCCCGGGATATCATCGGCAACAATGACGATATCCGGCGAGAGCGTCATGGCCAGTTCTATGGTTTCCTGGCCGTCACGCGCACAACCTGCCAGCTCATACTGTTCAGGGGCAATTGCCATGTCCAGTATTTGCTGCCTTATCTCCGGTTGTTTTTCTGCTATAAGCAATCGTACAGGCATACAAGAAGCTTTCTTTGTGAGTACAGTTGATTATTTTGTTTTGGCGGTATCCGGCTGTGTTTTTGCCACCGTTTGCTCGGCTGTGGGTTTTACCAGATCCGGTGTTATCATAATAACCAGTTCCGTCTCACCATTTATAAATTTGGTCGATCTGAAGAGCTGCCCAAGAATAGGGATGTCTCCCAGTAATGGGATTTTTGACGAGACCTTGCTGATGTCTTTTTGTAGCAGCCCTCCAATCAGCAGGGACTGGCCGTTCCTTACGTTAAGGGTTGCCTCTGAACGCCTGGTCTGGAGCGCAGGGATCTCGAATCCCGATACAGTTACAGAGTTCGCCATATCAATTGAACTAACCTCCACGGCAACCTTTAATTGCATGGTTTCCGGGCTGGTTATGGATGGCGTTACCTTAAGGCGTACGCCGTATTCTTTGTACTGTACGCTGATTGCGCCGGCGTTCCCTTGGCTGATAGGCACGGGGATCTCTCCGCCTACAAGGATGGAGGCTTCTCTGCCGTCCAGGACGAGCACATTAGGTTTGGCAAGCAGCCTTGCCTTGTTCTCCTCTTCAAGCGCTTTAATCCTTGCGCCCAGTCCGCCTATTCGTTTAAATGCCCCGCCGCCCAAAATATCAACGGCTCCGCTTACGGGCTGGCCTATGATGAACGGCTGGTCAATTACGGCGCCTTTGGCGCCCGAAAGATCCAGCGTCCCCCAGTCAACCCCAAGGTTGCGGGTGGCTTTTTTATCTATATCCAAAAGCTCTGCCCGCACCATTATCTGCCTGGCTATGGAGCTGTTAATCTCTACTGAATTGACTATGGTTATTGTTTCATCTGCGCCGCTTCCGGCTGCTTTTTCTGTTTTGCCCCAGCCTTTCAGTATAATTTCTATTTTATTCAGTTCTTCCTGGGTGCCTACCATTCCTTCTACAAGAACAACGCTTCCGGGTAGGGGCCTGACATTTACGGGGAAACGGTTAAGCCCCTCTCTTATTGCTTTTGCGGTTGCTATTGTTCTTTGGCTGATCTCTTCTATAGGTTTCTTTACCTGTATAAGGTTTACTACCTTTGCCTGCCCATCGGCAGGTGGGGCGGGGGATGCCGTCTTGCTTCCGGCTGCTGCGTATTGGCCAGCGGAGGCTTTGTTTGCAAGCACGGCCTGGGCGATTGCGTATATACGGTCGGATTCTGCCTGAGTATCTACCAGGCCCTCAAGCAGGATTGATGTTCCTACGGCTCGCGTGGATATATTAATGTTGCCAATCTCTTTTTCAATAGACTGGGCTACTTGCGCAATATCTATCTCCGGGGATTTTACCAGAATGTTGAAGAGCCTTCTGCCCGATGCATCCCATATATAGAAACAGGTGGCGCCGCTGGCCTTGGCGTTTAGAAGAATCTCCCGTGAAGAGACTATGGCAAAATCCGCCACTCCCGGGTCTCCTATAGCTGCCCGTGTTAGGTTTTTGCACTCTATAAGTTCTGTAGCCCCTACCGTGAGCACCTTTGTAACTTCTGCCGGGGCCGCAGTTACGGGTGAGATGAGGGCTGCCGATATAAGAAGCAGAATACATACCGCTATTGTGTTATGTAATTTGAAGTGCGTGTTCATATTGTGAGGCCGGGTACCGCCCGGCAACCTCCTTCTTTTGCACTGGAAAGGTTTAATCAAGCAATTAATCCGGTACGGATACCTCATCTATCTTGGTACCTCTGATAACCTGTATCTTTTTTCCTGGCTCCGGCATGTTGGCTACAGGCACGGGCTGAAGCGGCTGCATTACCGGGGGCACAAACGCTGCCGGCTCTGCAATAGGTTTTTGCTGTACTTTGGCGGATGGTTGGGTCTTGGCCGGCTCCGGTATATCTGGAGGTATGTTGCCTACAACAGCCCTGCCTGCCACGCCTTTGGTCCTTACGTAAGCCGTATCTTGTGAAGGCCGCAGCATAAGTCTAAGCTGTCCCTTGGAATCTGCAAGGACAAGCTTTTCGGCCTCTTCCGGCGATACGGAGAGGGTTGCCGTGGCGGATGGCGGCTGCTGAGGCGAGTTTTGTGATGGTTTTTTACCCGGCAGGCTGGTTTCGGTTCCTATTGCAAGCACTTCCGCATTCTGGAGAATGGTCTTTGTAAGGGTGCCGCTGTTTATGTTGAATGTGGCTACAACATCTACCCTGTCGCCGGTGCGTATAAATCCGCCGACGCCGGATATGGGGTCTACCGCCACGGTCACCGCCCGCATAAACCGGGGGATCACCTGAGAAAGCCTGTCTTTGGTGGCAAGGCTGGTTAGCGAGATGGGTTCGCCCATATTTATATCTCTGGTTGATACCTTGCCCACTATTGTCTCAGGGGTCTGTGCCGTATCTTCCGAGACGGAGTCCTTTGGCGCTTGCTTTGTTTTAAGCATGGACATTTCAATAATACTTCCGCTTGGGATACTTTGATTGGCAACCATTATACCAACCTTCAAATCGGTTTTCCTGGCGGTCTGTTTTACCAGTACCGTGTGTATAAGAATGGCTGTCGTTATCCCAAGAACACCTGCAATTAAGAGAATTCTGCCTTTCGAGATCTGCAAAGTTTACTATGACCTCCATTCAGGATGCGGGGGACCCGCCTTATCCTGAGACGTTCGAGAGCTTCTAAAGAGCGGCATGCAGGGTTTTAATTTAGCCCTGTGCACTCTGCCGCGCGTACAGTTAATTGACAAGCCTTACCGCAGTCATAATATCCAGGTCGCTTGCCGGGGATCCGTTTGGAAACACCCATGTTATTCTTTCGCCGCATTTCATCCCTTGTATAAATCTACCATAAACTGTTGTGCTAGTGGAATCCTCTGACAGGCTCTCAAGGAAAAAACCGGCAAATCCTACTACTGTGACATCTGTTCTTCCGGTTTTGCCGGGCACATCTTCTATTATGGGCACTATGGCAAGACGCCATGTGCTGGCATACAGCCCTGTACGCGGATCATAGGAATCAAACCAGTTATGCCAGGCTACTTCATTTTCTAAGGTGGGGGCAAAGCGCGGATCAGTTTCCTTATTTAGCCGGTCGGTTAATCCCTGAGCCACGGGGCCGCTCATGTTGCCGGGTTCTGTTTCTATGGTTAATTGCTGGTCTAGCTGGATGGTAATGGGCGCC
>CALNCU010000195.1 GCA_937875395.1 uncultured Armatimonadota bacterium
AATGCTCCTCTCCGGCACTACCCAGACCTCATATCTTTGTTGCTGACAGGCCTTGGAGATATGCGAATGTTTTTTGGCGGATGCAGAAACCGTCCCCACGGAGTAGCGAATATCCCCCAAGGCGATACTTCGGTCGCAGAGCCGAAGGCGTCGCCGCCGAAGCACATGTAGATAATTGAGCACCCCACAATAGCTTACTCCGGCTTCGCCCGCCGCAGACTGGGTGGGTTTAGATTACGGTAGCACCTCCAGAGATTAAACCTTCGCAGGCAGGCTTAAGGTCTTGGTTAAATGTAAATCTCCGGGCGTAAAAATTAGTATCTTGGCCTTAGAAAGCAGAAGAGGATGATACCTAGAAGAGTGCCGGGGTATTAGTTGAAGAGGGCCTTGAAATCCAAGTGGAAGACTGCATCATCGCCGTTATAGCCGATCGGTTTTTCTCCTGACCAGTTGATATACTTGCCGCTGAGAGAAAGATATCTATCCGGCGACATCTGCACATCGTACTTCATCCTGAAGGTATGAGCCAGGCCGGAACCGGCGGATGTAAGCACGTTTTCAAAACCATAAGAAGCCTCTAAAGTCTGCATCTGGGAGAGCTTGCCTGTTAAGCCAAAACTTAATGTAGTCTTAGATTCATCCTTGGTATTATCATAAACAGATTCCCACTGCGTGTTTGCGGAGAGCGATTTGTTTATGATTGAAGTAAGCTTGTACCTCTCCGTGCCAACAGGGTCAATAGTTGTGATGGAACGCTCGTTAAGGCTGGAATAGTTGTAATCCAACCGGGTATTATCATCTATGCGCCAGTCTGCGGAAAATCTTCTTATAATAAAGGTATCCTTTATTCCGGGAAGGTCTAACGCCTTGTAAGACAGGTTGTAGTGCATCCTGTCCTGCGGGTTATCGTTACTCTTAACGGAGAAGCGGCAGTTGGTGGGCTGCTGGCCGTCCTTGGTGATAGATGTGCCGTACTCTGCAGAAATTCTGTGATTCAGCACCAGAGTATTTACGCCGACGGCCCTGTTCTGGCTTGTAATATTACCCTGGCTCTCCACCTCTGCCCAGCGCAGGGACCATTTAAGCTGCTTAAACATACCGCAGTCCTGCGCGCGTCCGGGAGTAAGGCTTATCTCCCGCAGATTGCCTATTACCTGTCCGTTTTGGGCGGTGTTGCCCACCTTAAACCCAATGTTCAAGTTATCTGATGCCTTGCCTGAAATCCCGTACTCCTGGCTTACCGTCTCCGCCTGCTCTGTCATAGTGATGGAGCGCATAGAGGTTAGAGTCATGGCGGGCGAAACCCTGGCGCTCATGCGCAGCGTCTTGGTATCTTCAAAGGTTCCGTTGGAATTATCTATGTTCTTCCAGTCTCCCACAAGCGACATCTTGCTGCTTACATCCGCCGCCATGCGCAGAGCCTTGGATTCAACCTTGTTCTCATTGCCCATCCAGTCCTCTGTTACGGCAAGGTCCTGGGAGGCATTCATGGAAAGGCTGCCCATGGTGTGGTTTAGCGCCACCACCCTACGCATAAAATTGGTGGTCTGGTCTGTGCTGCCGGAGTTTACTCCATCCATAAGCAAAGAGATTCTAGGGCCGTTCTTCATGTTTATCATCACGCTGTTCTTAAGCTGCCTCTTGAAGAAGTCCTCAGCGGAGTGCCTTGCATTGTAGAAGTAGTTGTCTACTATTACGGATTTGCTTGCCACAAAATGGGTGGAGATATCCCAGCGTCTCATACCCTGCTCCGTCTCCATTGCAGTCCGGTCGGAATCCGCCAGATCAAGGATACGTGTGAAATTCGGGGCTATATTCTGGAACCTTAAGCCTATGTTGTACTTGGAGCCTGTAAGGGAGAGCCCATATTTTTGCAGCTCTGCGGTGTTATCTGTAACGTTTGCAAAAGATGTTGCGAGCCTTAGTTCCGGGTTCAGCCGCACTTCGCCGGTCATGTTTGTGCGGCGCATGCCGTATTCGTTTCCAAAATTCAATTTTTCAAGGGGCGCAAGCCCGGTCATATTGGTAAAGCCCCGGTCTATATTCTGCGTAAAGGCGGAGACTCTGTAATCCTTCCCTTGCAGGGAGATGGAGTTTCTGTCTATATCTCCACCGGCGGAGTTTATGTTTACCATTTGCAGCGATGTGTTTATCTTTCCCATGCGCATACTGGTTCCGTAGTTGCGCCTTCCAATCCCGGTCTCCGCAAGGATATGGGCAAGATCGGCCCCTGTAACGCTCTTGGATTGTGCATTAGGATCAAACTGACGCCTTATTGCAAGCGCCATCTGTGCCCGGTCTTCCTGCTTGATATCATACAGGCGGGCGAAACCGCTATCAACCTTATTTTCACTCATAAAGAAGGAGAGGCCGTCCCCGGTGTAGTTAAAGCTGCTACGGGATATCTTGCCGGAGATATCCGAAATCTCTCCCATGCGGAACATGTTCCAGGCATTGGCGGAGTTTGCGCCGCTGGAACCTGCAAACCCCAGTTGGAAGTCTGTGCGGCGTATGCCCCGCTCCTTTTCCCACTGGCCCCGTTCCGCCTCTGCAAGGTCTGCAAACCGAGTGAAATCACGCCCTATATCCTGAACGTTCATATTGAGCTTGAACTGGTTGGCGGTAAAACCAAGCGATTGGCGGAGTATATCGCTGCCGCCCTCCGTAATTCTGCTCCATGAGAGGTCTGTAGAAGATTTGAGGCCCAGCTTGTAGCCCGCCTGCATCCCCATTCTTTGCAGGCCCTTCTCTTTCTCAAGCTGTTTTATCTGCACATCCGGGGTGCTCTTTTGCTGGCGCATGGTGGCAAACCCGGCAAAATCCCGGCCCACATCCTGGAAGTTCATCTTAACGTTCAACTGGCCGAGGCTAAGGTCTGAGTTGTGCAGGAAGAGCCTGTCCTGCTTTGCAGTCTCCTGCGAGGTATCCTGTGCCCCACCCTGGAAATTAAGCGAGGTGCGTTTTGAATCCTGCGGGGTGGAGACGTACACAAGGTTGGACATGCTGCCGCGCTGGCCCACCTTGTTTGTAAGATTAAGCCCATATGTGGTCATATCCGCGCCGCCGTTTGCCGCGGATGCGCTGTACCCGTAGGTAAGCCCCACCGATGCGCTCTGGCCGAACCTGAGGGCAATTGAAGATGCCGGAGATGCAGAACGCTCCCCGTCTTTTGCGGCCGAGTAGTGGTAGGTAACCCGTATTGACTGGTAATTCTTTACGGGTTCAGAGAACATAAGGGTCCCGTTGCTTGCATCAAGGTAGTAATCTACATTCCTTCGCTTGGAGGAACCATCTACGGTGACGGATTCGGAACCGGGAATTATGCTCCCGTGCGCAAGCACGTAACCCGCGCGCGTGCCGTTGCCGCGCA
>CALNCU010000196.1 GCA_937875395.1 uncultured Armatimonadota bacterium
GCTCCCGCCGCCGCATATATGCGCTTTAGGGCATTAAAAGCTTCTTTCACGCTTCCAAGCGGAAATATATGATCCTTTGCGCCTGTTACAACAACTACCGGTTTGGGGGCAAACAGGCCAAGCACATCTTGCATTTCGGCGTACTTATAGATTCCGGGGATATAGTTGCATATGCAGTGGAAGATGGACATAATTGAACCGCTGTACGTGCAGAACGAGCAGGAAGGCATGGCAAGAGCAATCCTTGGAAGCATGGCGGCAGCATATGTTGTAACCGCTCCGCCTCCAGAGTTTCCCATAACGCCTATGCGATCTGTGCGCACATCTCCGCGTTCAAAGAGGTAGTCTATGCCCCGGTCAACATCGTACACCCGCTCCCCTATAAGCGTTCTGCCAAGCAGAATGGCATGCGCAGAGGCATCATAGCAATAGTCAGATGATCTGGCGGGCTGATGAGCCTCTCTCCGCTCGCCAAATGACCTCTGTTCTATGCAAAGGGCTGCAATTCCCCTGGACATGCACGCTATAGCAGTATCCTTATCGTTCTCTATATCCGCCGGCTTGTTTTCATCTTCCCGGTCTACGGCAATGGAGTTATGCATACCCGTGCTGTGCCCCTGAAGGCAGATAAAAAACGTGTAAGGTGGGCGGGAATTCTTTGGAAGACAAACATACGCCGGCACATCTGAATACGTCTCGCTTGTAAAGACTATCTTCTCTATGCTTCCAAGCGGGTGATCCTTCTTCCATATGGTGCGCACGTTTAATGGAACCCTCTCCTTAGGCATATCCCCAAGGAGTTCGGCAAGCTTGGGGCGCAGGCTACTTTGCCATACCGCAACATCGCCGTCCTTGTAACCAAGCAACTGCCGGGTGTTTTGAGTAATGTGCTTGTGATTGAGCGTGGGTGAAAAGTTGAATTCCGTCATGCAACATCTCCTTATTAGTAGGTAATCAGCCTGTTATCTGCACTCTTTGGCAAGCCGTACCATTGTTTTGTAATTTGCCAGGGTTCTGGGTGTTATGGTGCGCCCGTAGGGGGACGCAGACGGCATAAGCACAAAGCCCCGCCCCCGCCCCGCAGTTCCTTCAGTGAGTGCTCTTGCCACCACTTTCTCAAAATCTGCAGAATCCATATTCTCTATATCCGTGATCTCCAGATTGCCAAAGAGAACCATGTTCTGCCCGTACTCCCGGCGGACGTATTCCAGCTCCACATCGCCCTGGGTGGGCGGCTCCACCGGGTCAAGCCCGTCTGCGCCCATCTCTGCTATATACGGAAGTATTGCTTTAAGGCGTCCGTGGCAGTGAATGCGGGCAAATCCGCCGTGTTTCTGTATTGCCTTTACCATTGGCCCGGCGTAACGAACAACATAATCGTTAAACAACCTGGGAGGAAGATAAGGCTCGCAGGCATATTCCGGCCCGCAAATTCTCCAGAGTCTGCCAGGAAACTGTTCTGAAACCTGTTCTATTATGCGGTAGAGATTTTTGGCATACTTCTCTAAAAGGGTGTGGAAGAGTTCCGGCTCCGTTAAGGCTATGATGGTGTAGTCCTCCATGGAAAAGAGCTGTGCGGCAAGGACAAGAGGATCAGGCACATCTACCATGACTATGCCTCTATCGCCTACCGCCTCCTCCGCGGTAAGAAGGTTGGAGGTGTCCGATTTCTGAATAAAGGCTTCATCAGGGAGCGTCAGGTAGGCCTTAAGATCGTCTGCATCTGAGAGAAAATGTTTCAGCGTCCAGATGGTATCTACATCCGGGTCACGCCGGGTAAGGGAGGTAAACTCCCTCCCGCCTGCCTTTATCCTGGTTACAACAAACTTTGATCCGTTCTTCATGTAGGTTTCTTCAGAGAAGTGCCTGTTCCGCACATCTTCATACACAAAGGAAAGCTTGGGCCCGCGCATGCGGATAATATCCGTCTGTTCTTCGGCAAGGCGCAAAAGCGGCTGCCAGGACGGGTCGCTGTAAATGTTAAACGGATTAGGATCAGATGGGTTAATTGCAAACCCACCTATTTCATAGAAACTTACCGCAGGCCTATCCACCTGCTCCCCTCTAAGGGTTGCCATAAGCCTCTCTCGACTATTCACTTTTGCCCCCTGCCTTAAATAATGTTTAGTTAGCTAAAGCCTTTCTTAACTCTTCTCTACCGGGACTGTTTCTCCTGCCTAAAAAACGGTTAATTGATAACTTATTTTATAAAAGCTTGGCATAAAAAAAGGGGGCGGGTAAACCTGCCCCCTGTAAGTGAAAAAGCCTTATTTCATCTGCGGAAGGTGCCAGTCCTCCGGGCCTACGGCAACGGGGGTTCCAAGGCGGGCGGATTCTAAAAACTTTGCCGCAATGCGGTTGACGGGAACTGCACTCTCTACATCACAGGGATTCTCGCCCCGTCCCTCCAGAAAGTCAAGGAACCTGTCCAGATGCCTGTAGTGCCCCTTATCTACAATCAAGGGCCTGGGTGCACGCCTCTCCCTCTGTGCCGCCTTCTGCTCCTGTTCAATTGTATGGATATACCCGGTCATGCCGGTCTCCGCGGCCCAGCTGCTCTCTTTTGCGTAAGGAAAGACGCTTAGCGCCAGCTCATCTGCAAGCCCCATCTGTCTTACTTCCACGTGCTGATCCATAGCTACCGTGATGTTGTTTGAGGTAGCCTCAAAGAGCTCCTTGGGATACTCAAAGTTGCCTACCATTGTATGCACAAGCGTGGTTATGGAACCATCGTTAAAGCGCATGATAAGCGTAAAGTTTCCCCGGCAGGAACCCTCTGCATACAGTTTTACCGGATATCCCTTGTTCATCCACAGAGCAAGGTCTATAAAATGCACCATCTCTGCAAACATTATGCCTTCTTCGTCCCAGAATATCCATTCCTTCCAGCTTCTTGCATCATCATTTATGCGCATAAGAATCTGCATCTGGCCCTCTTCCGGGATGGGCTTGCGGCCCGCACGCCTGTCCACACTTGCATCAGGGGGAATCATGCCGGATTCAGCCTTGGAGAGCAGGCGTTTAAACTCCAGCATGGCGGGGCTTGAACGCCGGTTATGGCCCACGCAGACGGGCACGCCGGTCTCTCTGGATGTTTTAACAATATCCACCATCTCCTGCCGGTGGATGCTGAGGGGCTTCTCCGTATAGACGGGTTTTCCGGCAAGAAGGGCCGGGATTATAAGCTCCCCCCTCAGGTTTGTGTGGGTGGCAAGCACAATTACATCTATATCATCTGCCTCCGCCACCTTACGCCAATCCGTCTCAAAACGCTCTGCGCCAAACTTTTCTTTGCAACCTGCGGCCGCATCACGGCTTATATCGCATGTGACGGCAAGCCTTGTTCTGGGGTTCTGCCTAATGTTTGGCAGGTGCATGGCCTGCGCCAGTGCGCCGCACCCAACTACAGCTGTTCTGTAGATTTTCATGTGAATCTCTCCTGTTATTGATTAATACAATACTCCGGCAGCGGCGTGCCAAGGCACTCTGCGACCGAAGTATCGCCCCGAGGGATTTTACCGCCTTTCACTTTGGACATTGGAATGTTTTTCTGCCCTGGGCAACATCCACGGCTTGTTAAAGCACTCTGCGACTAAAACGTTATGCAAAGCCCTTTCACACCACTCCCAGACCTGTCAGCAACAGCTAGATGAAGCCTGGGTAGTGCCGGAGAGGAG
>CALNCU010000197.1 GCA_937875395.1 uncultured Armatimonadota bacterium
TTACGCAGTCATCATGCAGGCCCTCCGGCGCGCTGTACCTTACGCCCGTCCTTGTGTATTGAAACTCAAAATCTCTAAGCTCCGCGGCTATGGGCCCCTCCGGGAAGCGTATTCTCTCCTGCTGAATTGCCGCGGAGAGCCCCTCCATGAGCTGCTGTTTGGAGGTGGAGGAGAACTTATATCCTTCTATGCCGGGAAGCTCCCTCTGCAAATCCTCTACAATGGGGTCGCCCACACCGGTGGAGTCCGCCAATGCCAGAGTGCTCCCTACCATGCCGGCAATGCGCCGCCGGGTCTGTCCCCAATCTCCCTGCCAGCGCTCGAACCGGCACACCCTGCCTTCTGCGTCCAGGCCTATTACAACCGTCCAGTCAACGCTCTTGGCAAGGTCTATTCCAAAGACTACCGGCGGAGAAGTGGAGAGCGGGGCTATGCAGTTTGATACGGCCCCCATCCCAAACGGGTTGGCTCCCTCATCAGAGGGTATGCACATGTAGAGCTCATTAAAGGCTGCTTCCGGAAGGCTTCTACGGGCATCTTCTATCTCTGCCTCATTGTAGATTCCGGCGGCGGCGGCATCATAGGCGGTAAGGCGGAAGTATGCCATGTCCGGCTCCCCGGCCTCTGACCGCCTTGCCAGACGGTAAGCCCAGTTGCGCCGGCCTTTTACGTTGCCTATTATCTTAACCTGTCCTTTTGTAGCCGTAAGTGTGGAACGGAGCGCGTGCCAGGATTCTTCTTTGGCACGGGAGGCTTCGTCCATGACGGCGCCGTGCACATCCTCCCCGTACAGGCTGTCCGGCCGGTCTGCGCTCTTAAAGCAGATAGATGCTCCGTTTGGGAGTTCGCACAAGAGTTCGGAATCGTTGAACCGGGCAAACTCCTCATAGGGCGCAAGCCACCGCCTAAGCCGCCTGTAGGCAATCTTGGTAGTGCCAAAGATAGGCGCCACCCACCAGTAGTTCCTCCCAGGCCGGCCTTCTCTGAGCGCAAGTTGCAAGAGCCACGCCAGGCACGCCACCGTCTTGCCGCACTTTGTGGCGGCCTCTACAACGGTGTACCGGGCCGTGGAGAACACAAACTCCGCCTGTTTTGGGTAGAGCTTTGGGAACTTAACGTTAATCTTTGACATCCGGCTTCTCTCCGCCGAATGTAATCTCCACCGTCATGGGAGACGGCCCGCCTTTCTTGCCGGCAGATTCCCTGCGCTCCGCGGGCTTGCCCATTACACGGTTTAAGAGATTTAAAATAGCCTGTCTATCCGGTGGCTTAATGTATACCACTCTCTCTCCGTCATTGCTCTCTTTTTCAACCGGCACACCAAGAGCCAGATCAAAAAGGCTGTCCACAAGTTCCGGCAGCCTGTCCGCTATACGCTTCTCCGCCCTTCTTATTGCGGCCGAGTGCTTTTTTCTTCCCGGGCGGCCTGTGCCCGGTTTTGGTTCACCAGAAGGCATGTAACACCACCCTCTTAATATTTTGGGGCCCGCCGGAGAAGGAGGTATCCGGCAGACCCCAAACATAAAGACCTATCTGCCTTACCTGAACACGCGGACGCCCCTTGAAGGCCTGCTCCAGCGGAAGCGATGCATCTCTTTTTGAATAATCTCTTCTAATCCCGCATATGGGCTGCCAAGAAGAATCTCTCTTGCCTCCCCGCCGGTTATACGCCTGTTTTTCGTCTTCACATATAAACGCCGTTTCAGGCCTGAAGTTTCCATTCCCCCGCTCATTTCTTCACCCATTTTGTAACTCTCTTTCTGTAGATAAGGCGCATCTTATATGCAATCTCCTCATGCCACAGGCGCCAGGCCCAGTCTGCCGGCTGATGCTCCTCCACCGCATCCATCGCCTGCTGAATTTTCATAAAAGACCTTGCAAGCAGCTTAGATACGGCAGGCCGGTTAATCCCCATGCTGGCGGCAACAAGGTTCTGCCTCCCAAGGCGCTGCATAAGCCGCACGGCGCGCCTCTGCCGGATGGTGAGGTGGGCAAGCTCTATAAGCTCGCCCAGAGACACCCTTGGCTTGCGGATGCCTATAAGGATGGCCGGATCAATAAATTCCACATCTGCGCCAAGCGAAATTTCTCTTGCCGTGCGACGCCTTAGATCGCACTCCCTGTAAATACCGTGCGCTACTCCAAGGGATTTATTTTTTCTAAGCAGATCATCCGCCGCCCGCTCAAGTTCTTCATCTAACTCTGTGTAAAACATTCAGCCACCTTCCTTTCAGAAAACCTTGGATTTGCCGGAATTAAACCAGGCGGTAGATATGCCTTGCTCATCACTCAAAAAATCAAGCCGATTCCAACCGTCCTCTGCAAGCGACCGGTACTCCTCCCTGTCCAAATCAAGAAGGATAGCCCGGCCGCAAAGCTCAAGAAGCTGTTGAACAAGAAGCGCGCGGGAAGCATGCGGAAGATTATCCATGGGCCTAAGAAAGAAGAGTGTCTCCGGCGTATCGTAACGACGGATGAGCTGATGGGGGTCTGAATGCTCTACCTGCACCCGCATGGCTCTATCCAGAACATCCTTAAGAAGCAATATGCTCCCGCGCCTATGCATGGCGGGGGGAAGAACCGGAAGCATATCTAAAAGCCACTCCTCCGCACAACGCCCATCTGGGGAAGATGCCTGCCCTGCCTCTTTGCCCTCAATCAGCTTAAAGAGCCGGGCGAACCCGCCGGGCTTTCTGATAGACCGGGAGAAGGAGACAAGGCCGGAATCCAGATCGTTATACACCTCCACGGGAGAAGGCGGCTTTGCAAAGAGCAGTCCTGCACCCCCAAAGACCTCTACATATGTCTTGTGCTCCGGAATACGGCCCGCAATTTTTGCCATAATATGTTGAGGGCTGCACGGCGGGTTATACACCCCACGCAGCCGCCCCCTGTTTACAGTCATTAAATTCTCCATAGCATCCTTTCCTTAAATAAAAAGAGGGGCGTGTCTCCCAGACCCACAGATTGAGTCTTGGAAAACACGCCCCTCGGCAGCGCCAGTTCTAAGAGAGCGTTCAGTTATTCATTTTTGTACTTACTGCTTAACTTACAGGTTAATCATCCAACGTAGTCTTTTTCACCGATACTTCCGTTCTGGTGCGCCTGCCCGCCTTAACTTGAATCTCCAACGTTATGCACCCATACTTTATCCCGGCGGATTGCATAAGAAGGTCCACCGCCTGCTTTTCAAGTGATTCCAGTTCCTGTATAGATTGTTTCACAGCAAGCCTCCAAATATCCGCCGCTAAGAATTAGCGGAATTCCTCTCTTCTATTGCAAGCCGTGGAGTCCCCTCCACGCACTTTACCGCGCCGTCTATAATCTTTTTAATCTCACCGCCAAGCTTTGAAAGCCTGTTTAGGCCCAGCTTGCTGATCTTTGGTTCCATGGTGACAGCCTTGGAATATTCATCTTGCGGCACCATCTCCCTAAGTCTTGAAATAGCCTCCATATTGTAGGTGTAACGGATATTAGGGATAAGCTTCACCGTATACCGCCCCGCATCCAAAAGCGTAGCCTCCCGTTCCTTCATCCTTTGCAGAAGCATGGCTTCCGCCTGCACAAGCTCCGCAGAGAGCAACTTCATCTGCCTTCTCCTAAGCTCTACAAATGCAACTAGTTCCTCATTGTGCACATCCGGTATGCATACGCAACCGGCGCTTTCTACAGCCATTTCCTTCCCTCCTTATTATGTTGAAAACCATTAGGTTGTCATCAAAAGTAGTATAGATGAAAACCGCACGGTTGTCAATAGTATTTACTATTTATTGCTAAAATAAAAATTAAGAGCGTAGAATATAATAACAAACGCGTGGTTGTCAAACAGGGAGGTATGTATGGCACATAGCGAGAAGTTTAGAGATGATGTATTGAGAGCTGTCTCTGGAATGTCACAAAGGCAAATAGCCGCCAAGATGGGGGTTTCGCAGACCACCGTCTCTAATATGCAGTACGGGCGCATCCCCTCGGATATGAACATGGTACGCCGGTTTGCAGAGGCCGTTGGGGAAAACCCGGACGAATGGGAACTTAAAGCAAAGCTCTACTCTACGGAGGTGGCGCTTCGCGCAGAGCACAATCTATCTGAAGATTCCATGCGCCAGATACTCAAAATCATCGAAAAAGAAGAAGAAGAACATCTGAAAGAAAAAAAATAGCAGACCCGGAGGCGCAGGATGGGCAGAATCCTTGAAGAGGCCATCTCTGAAGCAAAGCGAATACTTATTGATCTTCAAATAGAACCGCCCGTAATCCTGGCCGATATAGCCGAATACCTGGGCGTTGAGTACCTTGAGAGAGTGCTCAACCCGGATATAGATGGTTTCTTCTTCCGCACATCAGACGCATGCGGTCATGTGGTGGTAAACCGCCACCCCGTCAAATCCGAAGGGCGCAAAAGGTTTACCGCCTGCCATGAGTTTTACCACGGGATTACTGCCGCAGAAGGATACCACATCTACTGCCTGGAGGCCGCCAGTACGCCCTCCTCCCCCACAGAGTTCGCCTGTAACAAGTTTGCCGCGGAACTGCTTATGCCTGCAGAACCCTTCCGTGAGTGGTGGCAGGAGCTAAGGCACAACAAAGACTTCCGCGAGAGTATTTTAGCGGAACGTTTTGGCGTAACAATGGAGGCCCTCCGCATACGCATAAAAGAACTAAGGCTAAGGTAACAAGGTTAAACAGGCTCAAATAGAAGAGCGGAATCATGTTCCTGAACCCGGCCGTGCTTGACACAGTCCCGGCGAAGAGGCTATCATCACATATGTTCCTAGTTATCACTATTCAAGGTAAGTGCTTTGCAACATAAGAATAAAACTCTTCTCTTCCTTCCTGTTCTTCTGCTGGCATTAATTGCAACCTGCGCCCGCGGAGCAGAGATTAAAGTTGTTATAGACAGCAAACCTGTAGATTTAACCTCTCCGCCTTCCATTCAGAACGGAGTGCTTTTTGTTCCTGTCTCCGTACTGAAACATATGGGCGCAGATGCAAAACCGCGTGGGAACACTCGTGGAAACACCCAGCAGATAGAGATCACCACGGCAGAGAAGGCGCGCATCTACGCAGATGCCAGAAAAACAGGAAGCCAACTCATGATCCCCGCTATGGAAGTCCTCCCAAAAATGGGAGCCATCGCCGCCTGGGATAATCTTACAGATATTCTAAGCATCCGCGCCAAGCTAACCGGCATAGAATTCAACGGTTCTGAACTTGTTGTAAATACATCATATCCGGTCACCTACAACGTTGCATGGTGGAAATCTGCAAACCGGCTTATAATAGATATAAAAGGCTCGCAGATGAGGTACCGGAACTGGGAATGCCCCATAAAATCCACCGGAGTAAGAATACGCACAGGCACCCATGACAGCGGCGAAACCACTAGAATTGTAATGGATATGCCCGGCCCCACCGAATATAGAATAAAGAGTGAGAGCAAGACAAACGAGATAAGAATAGCTATGGGACAGAACCTTCCGGCAGAGGCGCCAAAGACTCCTGTAATCACCCGCAACCCCAACCCGGTAGAGACCATCTCACAGGCGCCGCCCGTAGAGACCATAGAGCCGGAGACTCCCCCGGCTGATATTACAGACATAACCGTAAAACCTGTAAACTCCAGAACAACAGATATAATCATCACGGCCGATAGAAGGGTAGATTCAGACCAGATTGAAACATTCATGCTCCGGAAGCCGGAACGCCTGGTGTTAGACATTCCAAACGCCAACATTGCAAAACAGCTTAGTAATATAAATGTAAACAGCGGCGTATTAAAGAGCATAAGAACCGCCCCAAAAGATGACGGCTCGGTACGCATAGTCCTTGATCTTGAAAGAATCACAGGATACAGCATAGATAATGAGAGCGGCGCCAACCGGCTCATAATGCGGCTGGAACTGCCCAAAAACGCCGGCGGCAAGCTCTCCCAAAAAATAATAGTTATAGACCCGGGCCACGGCGGGGCGCAACCCGGCGCCATAGGGCTTAGCGGTGAACCGGAGAAAAACTATACCCTTGCCATTGCCACGCAAGTGCAAAAAGCCTTTGCAAACGCCGGAGCCTGCGCATTTCTTACCAGAAAATCAGATGTCACCCTGGGGCTGGGAGAACGAGTGCAGATTGCAAAGCGCCACCTGGCGGACTTTTTTGTAAGCATACACATAAACTCCTGCCAGATAAAGGGTGCATTAAGCGGGCTGGAAACCTTCTACCATGGAAAGGAAACAAGCGGCAGGCTCCTTGCAAACTGCGTCCAGACAGAGGTAGCAGGAACGGTAGACCTGGTAGACAGATCGGTAAAATCCGACTACAGAATAGCCCCAAATGCCGGTTTCAAGGTACTGCGTGATTCGGCAGCATCCGATATCCCCGCCATCCTTGTAGAAGTTGGATTCATAAACCATCCAGACGATGCGGCCAATCTTCAAGACACATCTTTCCAGCAAAAAGTAGCAGAATCAATAGTCAGAGGTGTCAAGCTATACGTGGAGGGCTCCAAATGAAAAAAGGAATAACAGCAATATTAATAATACTGGTGGCAGGCATAGCAGCCGCACTATATTTTTCAAAAGAGAGACCGCAGCCCGTGCCGGTGCCGGTAACAATAACCCCCGGCAGCCCCAAAGTTGAAAAACCGGCAAAGCCGGAAAAACAGGTAACCATCTATCATATATCCATAGAAAAAGACCGGGCGGTGCTGCAACCCGCCTCAGTCACAGTTCCACCACAAGAAAACCCCGTAGAGAGCGCATTAAAAATGCTCTTTATGCAGGGAGACAAGCCCTTGGCGGCGAACCCTATACCAAAGGGCACCCGCCTGCTTGCGCTAAAGATAAAAGATAATCTGGCAACAATAAATCTTAACCGTAAGTTCCAGGAAAACTTTCAGGGCGGCACGGAAGGCGAAGGCCTGACCATAGGGGCCATCTGCCGCACGCTTGCGCAGTTCCCCAAAATTAAACGGGTACAAATACTTGTAGAAGGCGAAAAAATAGATACGCTTGGAAACATAGATCTCTCTGAGCCGCTTGATGTAAGATCTAACTTTGGTGGTGATAATTAACAGTGAACAGACCGATAGGCATTTTTGATTCGGGCCTGGGCGGATTAACAGTTGCAAGACGCATAATAGAAAGACTTCCGCAAGAAAGCATATCATACGTAGGAGACGAAGCGCATATCCCTTACGGAGAGAAATCCCCGGAAGAGATACAAAACTTTGCCCTTGGGATAACAAATTTCCTGCTTGAGCAAAACGCCAAGCTTGTGATAATGGCATGTAACATGTCATCTGCCACAGCGCTCCGTGTTGCCCGTGCGCACTTTCCCCAGGCTCCCATAATCGGCGTCATAGAGGCCGGGGCGCGCGCTGCGGCAAAGGAGGCATCCGGTGCGCCCGTGGGGGTGTTGGCCACCACGGGAACCGTGCGTACCCTTGCCTACACCAAAGCACTTGGCAAACTAAGGCCGGAGATTACGGTCTGCGAGCAGGCCTGTCCAAAGTTTGTGCCCATAGTAGAATCCGGCAGATGGAACTCTGATGAGGCTAAGGAAACCGTGCGCGGGTACGTGGAACCGCTCATCAAAAAAGGCTGCCGCACGCTGGTGCTGGGATGCACCCACTACCCTTTCCTGAAAGATCTGATTGCGGGTGCGGCAGGCCCGGAAGTAGCAATTATAGACCCATCCGAAGAGACGGCGGCAGAGGCAGAGGAGATTCTTGCAGAGGCGGGAATGCTTAATCCGCCTCACGCAGAACCGGTATACCAATACTGCACCAGCGATTCGCCCGAGCAGTTTACAGAGTTAGGCGGAAGATTTATGGGTAACACCATAAGCAATGCACGCAAGATTACCTGGGGCAAGGAATTAGGAGCAATAGAATGCAGAGATGTGACGGCAGGACAGCGGGCCAGATCCGCCCTGTAAAAATTACCAGAGGATTTGTAAGCTATGCAGAAGGATCATGCCTTATAGAAATAGGCGAAACCCGGGTTATATGCACGGCCTCTGTAGAAGAAAAAGTCCCCATCTTCCTTAAAAACAGCGGCAAGGGATGGGTAACGGCAGAGTATGGAATGATTCCCAGGGCCTGCCGCACCCGCAACCAGCGCGAAGTTACAAAAGGCCAGCCGGGCGGCCGTACCATGGAGATCCAGCGGCTTATAGGACGATCTCTGCGCTCCGTGTTTGATATGGATTCCATAGGCGAACGCACCATCTGGCTGGACTGCGATGTAATCCAGGCCGACGGCGGCACCAGAACCGCCGCCATGACCGGAGCCTTTGTGGCGCTGGCAGAAGCTGGAGACTGGCTTAGAAGAGAAGCCCGGCTCCGCAGGAATCCCATAACAGATCAGCTGGCCGCTATAAGCGTAGGCATAGTAAGCGGCGAAATACTGCTTGATCTCTGCTACGAAGAAGATTCCACAGCCTCCGTAGACATGAACGTTGCAATGACCGGAAGCGGCAAGCTGGTAGAGGTTCAGGGCACGGCGGAGGGCATGCCATTCAGCCGTGAGAAGATGAACAAAATGCTTGATATGGCGCAAGAAGGGATCAACAAACTCTTTATAGCCCAAAAACAGGCACTCGATGGTATTCTCTACTAAAAGCAAACCCCTACCGGATATCAAGGAGGCAATCCCATAAGCAACAGAGTATTTGATAAAGAATATGATGTGCTTGTTGCCGGTGGAGGGGTGGCAGGAGTTGCAGCCGCCCTGGAATCCGCACGCGCAGGTTTAAAAACGGCGCTGATTGAAAAGACAATCACTCCCGGAGGGCTTGCAACCACCGGGCTCATAAACATCTACCTCCCCCTCTGCGACGGTCAGGGGAGGCAGGTGACATACGGTATATCGGAAGAACTGCTCCACCTGTCCGTAAAATACGGCCCCGGAAATGTGCCCGTCGATTGGGCACATCGCCAGAGCACATCCCGTCTCTACGCACCGTTTTCGCCCGCCTCCTTTATACTTGCAATGGACGAGGCGCTCACATCATCCGGCGTAGATATCTGGCTGGACACATTGGCCTGCTCCCCCGTGATGGACGGCAGCAGGATAACCGGAATAGAAGTAGAGAATAAGAGCGGGCGCATCTGCATATGGGCAAAATGCATAGTAGATGCCACCGGAGACGCAGATATCGCCTTCCGCGCGGGCGCTCCCTGCACGGAAGCGGATAACTGGCTCTCCATCTGGGCCATAGGCATATCTGCAGAGCAGATGGAAGGAACATCAGGACTGGAACTCCTGGACATGTACCGTTTGGGCGGAGACAATGCCGGAATAAACGTGCCCCAAAACAGCCAAAAATACTCCGGCACCAGCGGCAGAGAGGTAAGCCGGTTCGTGCTTGAAGGGCGAAGGCTTCTCCTAGAGCATTACAAGGGCAGACAGGAATCCCAGGGGCGCAACGAGTCCTTCCCAGTAACACTTCCCGGAATGGCGCAGTTTAGAACCACAAGATGCATAAAGGGCGAGTACACACTAAAAGAATACCAGCAAGACAGGCGCTTTGAAGATTCCATCGGCCTTGTTGCAGACTGGCGAAAACCCGGATATATATGGGAAATCCCCTACAGGTCTCTCATCCCACAAGATATCCAGGGGCTGCTTGCGGCAGGGCGGTGCATCTCCTCAACAGGTGACGCCTGGGAGGTAACGCGAGTCATCCCCGCAGCAGCATTTACGGGTCAGGTAGCCGGAATCGCCGCCACCCTCTCCGCAAAAAGCGGCGTCACGCCGGATGCCCTTGACCCAGCGGACATACAGAAAGAACTCGCGGGCAAAAGAATTCCCCTGCATATAGAGGATATCAATCAACCATGAAGATAGTGCTGGCAACAAAGAACACCCACAAGGTAGAAGAAATAAAGGTCATGCTCTCCGGACTGCCTTTAGAGATAATGTCGCTTGCAGATTTCCCGGAGATACCGGAAGTGGAAGAGACGGGCACCACGTTTGCAGAAAATGCCTCCATCAAAGCCAGCGCCGTATCAGATGCCACCGGCCTTGTTGCCCTTGCAGATGATTCTGGGCTTGAGGTGGACGCCCTTGGCGGCGACCCCGGCGTCTACTCAAACAGATTTGCCGGAACGGGAGCCACGGACCGGGACAAATACATGCGGATAGTAAAACTATTGGCAGATATCCCGGAGCCAAAAAGAGGCGCCAGGTTCCGCGCCGCAGTAGCCATAGCCACCCCGGACGGAGATATCTACGTAGTAGAAGGCAAGGTAGAAGGCTTGATTGCCCATGAGCCAAAAGGCGAAGG
>CALNCU010000198.1 GCA_937875395.1 uncultured Armatimonadota bacterium
CGGGCAGTATAGTCACTAAAACTTTAGATTCCAAGCACATACCGGGCAAAGCTGTAGATATAATAAGCAAATCCACCCTGTGGAGCAATCCGGCTTTCTTTGCAGCCCTCAAGCAGGAGGCAGCAAAAGAGAATCTCCATGTGCTCAATTTTGAGCAGTGCCATATAGAATGGCGCGGCTGAAAAATCTTGCAGAACAATCTAATAAAGTAGAGCCGGATATACGGTTATATTATTATCTATGCGGGCCTCTTCATTCCTGTCGCTGGCGCAGACCATAAGGGTAGAATGCGCGCGCATGATAAACCAGAAGAAGAGCGGCCACCTGGGGAGAGCATGCTCTCCATGGCAGATATACTCTCCGTGCTCTACATAAGCATACTCCGGGTAGACCCCAAGAATCCAGACTGGCCGGATAGAAACCGGTTCAGCCTCTCAAAAGGGCGCGCAGGGGCGGCGGAAGAAGTATACGTGCATGCGTTCGGTACATACGACTGGCTTTTGGACAGATGTGGATTCTCTCCAAAGAGCCTTATCAGCTGAATTCCTCTGAAACTGTTAAAGGAGGCGCCTTTTTTATATCCCTCATAACAAGGAATACTGGGCTTGCATATAGAATTATTCTTCTAATGGGCAATATCCCGTGGAAGGAGAGATAATCTTGAGCAAGCGAGTAGTTGTGGTGGGCGCCGGAGAAATTTCCAAAGCCTGGTTCCCCCTGCTTTTGGAAGAGAAGGTAGAAGTTTCCGCCGTGGTAGACCTGAACCGGAGCGCGGCAAAGGGCAGGATAAAGGAATATAATCTTGCTGCAAAGGCATACACAGACCTTTCGGAAGCGCTAAGAAAGCATGAGCCGGATTTTGTGCTTGATCTAACCATACCACAGGCTCACTGCAAGGTTGTCTGTTCTGCCTTAAAGCATGGCTGCCACGTGCTTGGCGAAAAACCGATGGCTGCAAGCATGATGGAAGCCCGCAGAATGGTTAGAACGGCGGAGGGAATGGGCTGTCTCTATATGGTAGATCAGTCACGCCGGTGGGATTCCGGAAATGAGAGCATGCGGCGGACGGTGGCATCTGGCAGGATAGGGAAAGTTACCGCAGTAAACTGCGATTTCTATGCAGGCGCTCACTTTGGCGGTTTCAGGGAGGAGATGGAGAGCCCGCTCATTCTGGATATGGCAATCCATCACTTTGATCTGGCACGCTTCATGACGGGCGCAGACCCTGTGGCCGTCTATGCAAAAGAGTTTAATCCTGCCGCCTCATGGTACAGCGGCGATGCAGCGGCAAGCTGTATATTTGAAATGACCGATGGCGTAATTTTTACATATTGTGGCAGCTGGTGTACAGAGGGCTGTCGCACAAGCTGGCATGGCGACTGGAGGATAGCAGGGGAGAAGGGCACCCTTCTTTATACCGGAGAAAACGGCATCTCCGGTGAAGTTGTAGCCGGGCGCACGGGTTTTACACGCAAAGTTAATGAGCTTAAAACCGTAGATGCAGAGGTAAAGGCTGCCGGCATGCACGGAGCACTTAAAGAGATGCTTGCCTTCCTCCGTAGCGGAAAGCGCCCGCAGACTGAAGCCCGGGATAACATAAAATCCCTGGCCATGGTCTTTGCAGCAATAGAGAGTTCAAGAAAGGGCAGAAGGGTTTTGGTGCGATACTAGTACTTCACCAGTATCGCCTTGGGGGTAATTCCGGAGGTGTGCTCCTATCCCCCAGATACCTGGATTAGTCTGGTGGCTCACCAAATTAATTATGGTTGTCGATACTTCGGTCGCAGAGCCGGAGGCGCCGCTGCCGAAGCATATGTAGATAGTTGAACATCCTGCCATGATTTGGTTGTGGCTTCGTCCGCCGATAGTAGATGTTTTCTTCTGCCTTATCAGCGGGAAATATTACGATACCGTAGGGGCGGGTATCCGCGCCCGCCCGTGTCCAGCTTTGGCAACGGTATTTTAGGTATCCAGCGGAAGTTTTATATCCTGCCCGGTGCGGGCGGATTCATAAACGGCAAGCACCAGTTCAACCGCCTTCCTGCCCTCCCGGCCGTCTATAACAGGCGGGCGTCCTTCCTGCACAGCACGCACAAGATCGCTTATCTGTCTCTGGTGCCCAAGAATGCTTATCCCTGCCGGGTCTGAAGAGCCGCTTCCCGTAATGTTATCGTCTGCAGGTTTAAACTCTTCCCCTTCTACAAGCCATTCCTTTATATTGCCGTCTTCCAGAACAACGGTACCCCGTTCTCCTCTTATCTCAAGCCGGGCAGCGGCTCCGGGATAGGCGGATGTGCAGGCCTCTATAACTCCCACGGCTCCGTTTTTGAATTTAAGGCAGGCTACCGCAGTATCTTCAACCTCTATGCCCCTTGCAAGAGTTGAGGTGTGTCCAAATACGCTCTCTACGGGCCCCATCATCCACTGCAACAGGTCTACGTAATGTATCCCCTGGTTCATAAGGGCGCCGCCGCCGTCCAGCTTCCAGGTGCCCCTCCATGCAGCAGATGAATAGTAATCATCCGTCCTGAACCATTTTACATAGGCATCACCCATAACAAGACGGCCCAGCCGTCCCTCATCAATCGCCCGTTTCAGGGCCTGCATGCCGTCAGGAAAACGGTTCTGAAAAATGGAGACAAGTCTTACCCCCGCCCTGTCACACTCATTGATAATGGAATCTACAGCCTTAAGGGTTACATCCAGCGGCTTCTCTACTACCAGATGCTTCCCAGCACGGGCTGCCATAACCGCCGCCTCTGCATGCATTCCGCTTGGAGTGCAGATGCACACCACATCTACATGGGGGTCTTTTAGCATATCGGCATAATCCGTATACCAGCCGGCGTTACGAGCCTCTGCGAAGGCCCTGGCCTTTTCCGGGGATGAACCAGCAACTCCCACTATGCGGGCACCGTCTGTGGCCTCTATGGAATCTGCATGAACCTTTGCAATGGTTCCCGTACCAACTATTCCAAAACCTGTCTCTTTCATCTTACCACCTGCCTAATATTGTCATATACAGTATATTGAAGCTTATTACAGACCTCTTTGTCAATTCCCCCAAAAAGCAAAAACCCCCCGGAAACCCGGAGGGCTTTTGATGAAGGACTTACTCTTGCCTTCAGAATGGTGGGCGATACTGGATTCGAACCAGTGACCTCCTCGGTGTCAACGAGGCGTTCTCCCCCTGAACTAACCGCCCAAACTACAGCGTACACCGCATATTATACAGTGACGCCGCGCTTTTGTAAAGTGGTGAAAAACCGTCAAATAAGGCCGCTATGGATTGAAACAGGGTGCATGGGGGCAAATAATTTATATGAACAAAGGCATCTACAACCGGGAAGTTCCACCGGAGACGGCCGTAGATTGGCATGCAGTGAACGCCGGGCGGGTTATGGAAGAGCTTGGCACCTCTGCAGACGGCCTGTCACTAAAAGAGGCTTTTCAGCGCCTTCGCCTTTTTGGCCCCAACAGGTTAAAAAAAGCTTACAAGCCGCCGGAGATTCTAACATTTCTGAGCCAGTTCAGGAGCCCGCTCATCTACATCCTGCTTGTTGCCTCGCTTCTCTCATTTATTGGGAGGCATATAGTGGATGGAACGGTAATTTTGGCTATTGTAATGCTGAATGCCTTAATAGGTTACATCCAGGAACACAGCGCAGAGAAGGCCATAGAAGCCTTAAAAGAGCTTGCCGCCCCCCATGCCACCGTTATAAGAGACGGTGAGGAAGTGGATATTGATGCATCAGAGATTACATTAGGCGATCTTATTGTTTTTGAAGCAGGGGACCGCGTTCCGGCAGACGGCAGGCTTTTTGAAGCGTCGAACCTTAAGGTGGATGAAGCGGCCTTAACCGGGGAATCCGTGCCTGTGCAAAAAGAACCCGGCGTACTTCCTGCAGATACACCCCTTGCAGATAGGTGGAATATGGTCTATTCCGGCACCATGGTATCTTATGGAAGGGGCATGGCGTATGTTGTAGCTACGGGCATGCAGACTCAGATAGGCCAAATAGCAGAGCAGGTGAGCGCAGAGCCGCCTATAGTCACCCCCATCCAGCGGAAGCTCTCAAAGCTTGCGGCATACCTTGGCGCAGCCGGCATTGGAATTGCAACAGGGATTATGGTTGCCGGAATTTTAAGAAGGATTGCAATTCTGGATGTATTCTTTCTTGGCGTGGCGGCGGCAGTCTCCTTTATCCCGGAAGGGCTCCCGGCTGTGGTCACGATAGTGCTTGCGCTTGGGGCGCAAAGAATGGCCCGAAATTATGCCGTAATAAGAAAGCTTTCCGCAGTAGAGACCCTGGGTTCCGCCACAGTTATCTGTTCAGACAAAACCGGCACTCTCACAAGAAACCAGATGACCGTGCGTACTGCATATACCCCTGATCATAGCTTTACGGTTACGGGGGAGGGCTACGTTCCGCATGGAGAGTTCTTTGAACACAGTCACAAGGCAGATCGCATAAGCCACCCGGACCTGGAGGGGCTGCTTACAGCGCTTGCGCTTGCAAGCGATGCCCACCTGCATTTCTCAGAGGATGGCAGGGGAGTTTGGAGCATAACAGGCGATCCAACAGAAGGGGCCCTTGTGGTTGCCGCAGAGAAGCTGGGGCTAAAAAGACATGATCTGGAGGAGCTTCAGCCGCGCATAGATGAGGTGCCGTTTGATTCCAATCGGCGCTATATGGCAACCCTGCACCGGCTTCCAGATGGGCGTAAAGTTGTCTACGTAAAGGGCGCCGCAGAGCACATATTAAGCATGTGCAGCACATACTGGCAGGGCGGGAGGGTGCGTAAACTATCCGGGCATGCGCTGGCCGGTTTTGTAGAGCAGAACACCAGAATGTCGTCATCGGCCATGAGGGTGCTTGCGGCGGCGTTTAAAGAGGTCCCGCATGATACGGAAAATATAGAGCCCAAGGATGTGGAATCCGATCTTACATTCATAGGCGCCGTGGGCATGATAGACCCTCCCAGGGAAGAGGCTCCGTCTGCCATAGATGCCGCAAGAGACGCCGGCATATGTGTAATTATGATAACCGGCGACCACCCGGATACGGCAAGGGCAATTGCAGGGATGTTAGGTCTGCTGGACGAGGGAGGCCAGGTTGTAGAAGGAAAGTTCATAAACTTTATGACAGACGATGAGCTGAATGTAGCAATAAGAGATATTGCCGTTATTGCCCGTGCAGAACCGCAGCATAAAATAAGGATAATCCGGGCGCTTAAATCCCGCGGGCAGATAGTAGCCATGACGGGAGACGGCGTAAACGATGCTCCGGCGCTCAAAATGGCGGATATAGGGATAGCAATGGGGATAACGGGTGCAGACGTGGCCAAAGAAGCATCAGATATGATCCTCCTGGATGATAATTTTTCTACAATTGTGTGCGCCATAGAAGAAGGCCGAAACATATTTGCCAATATCCGCAGAGTCACTCTGTACTTGCTCTCAACAAACAGCGGCGAAATACTGGTCTATATTCTGAGCATACTGCTTGGCCTTCCCATCCCCCTGCTTCCGGTGCAGATCCTATGGGTGAATCTTGTAACAGATGGGTTCAACACAGTGCCGCTTGCTTTTGAACCCGGGGAGCCGGATGTGCTCAAGAGGCCGCCAAGACCGCCGGATGCCCCCATAATAGGCCGGGCCATGGCATTTAGAATAGCTTTTATGGCCCTTTTTATGTTTTTTGGCACCATAGGGCTTTACATATGGGGGCTTAGGCATGAATCTTTGGCAGAAGCCAGAACGCTTGCGTTTGCCGCCATTGCGCTCTTTCAGATATTCAACGTCTTAAACGTTAGATCAGAGAGGTACTCCATAGCAAGAATAGGGCTGTTTTCCAACCCATATGTTCTATTGGGGGCCGGCATATCTGTGCTTGCCCAGATAGCGGCTATCCACACAGGGTTCCTTCAAACTGTTTTGGGCACAGTGCCTCTCACCCTTCCACAATGGGCGTTATCCGCAGGCGTGGCAAGCAGTATACTCTGGGCAGAAGAAGTGCGCAAACTGATTGCAGGCAAAAGACAGCGCATTTAATTCCGGACACCCGGGCAAGGGTCGGAACCTGCCAGAAGATGCTTCGGCCGCAGAGTGCCAAGCACGCCGGGAGCATTGCTTTTATAGTTCTTGCTGCATCTATTACCGGCAGACTTCAGGCGGATTAGAGTAATCCGTGCAACTTGGGCAGTACACATAAGATGGTAAAACAGTTATAATAATGCAAAGGATTTCACCAATTACAGGTATGCAGGTAAAGTTGCCGAATGCCTGGTTAGCATAGGAGACACAGATTGAAAGCAGGAATTATAGGCTTAATCGAAGTAGGCAAGACCACTCTGTTCAATGCGCTTACGCACGGCAGCGTCCCGGTTGCCGCCTTTGGCGGGCACCGCCCGGAAGCCAACGTGGGCGTAATAGCCGTGCCGGATACAAGGTTCAACCGTCTGGTAGAGGTCTATAAGCCAAAAAAGGTAAGCCCCGCCTCCATGGAGGTTATAGACGGCGCCGCTCCCATTGGCGTGGAGCAGCATAAAGATACGTTTGGTACAGATTTCTTCGCCGGGATAAGGGCGGTATCTGCGCTTATCCACGTGGTGCGGGCCTTCCAAAACCCGGCCCTGCCGGAGATGGAGGGCGGATTAAACCCTCTGCGTGATGTAAAAAAGGTGAATGATGAGCTGATGTTTGCAGACCTTCAGCTTGTAGAGACGCGGCTTGAACGTCTGGATAAGGGCCTAAGGAACCGCAAAGTAGACCCAAACAGTCCCCAGGCCTTTGAGCGGGACCTTATGGTAAAAATACAGACCCAGCTTGAGGCAGAGCGTCCCCTAAAAGAATTGGAGTTCTCCCCGGACGAGACGCGTCTTATGAAGAGCTTCGACTTTCTTACCTTAAAGCCCATGATAATTGTTGCAAACCTGGGCGAAGACCACACGCCGGAATCCGACGAAGAATTACTCAGCGGCCTCCGCGAATACTGCAGCCTTGAAAAACTGGAGCTTATAGAGCTTGTTGCAAGCGTAGAGGCAGAGGTTGCCCAGCTTCCCGCAGAGGAAGAGATAGAGTACCTTCAGGCAATGGGTATAGATGAGCCGGCAAGGGACAAGGTGGTGCAGAGCGCCTACCGGGCCCTTGGGCTTATATCCTTCTTTACCGCCGGGGAGGATGAGGTGCGGGCCTGGACTATTCGCAAAGGGGAGAAGGCAGTAGATGCCGCCGGGGAAATTCACTCCGACCTTGCACGCGGATTTATCCGGGCAGAGATAGTTTCATGGGAAGATTTCCTTAAGGCCGGATCGTTTGAAGCTGCAAAATCGGAAGGCCTTATGCGTCTTGAAGGCAAAGACTATGTTATGCAAGATGGCGATATAATGGTGGTGCGTTTTAAGGTTTAACGCCGTCTCTACCGCATGGCAAAGGCAAGCAGCATCA
>CALNCU010000199.1 GCA_937875395.1 uncultured Armatimonadota bacterium
AGCTCCCCACCGGTGGGCAAAATATCTGCCTAAATATCCGCCCGTTTGAGGTGCACACGTTTAAGGTAGGGTTTGAATGATGAGAAAGACTCCTTTCAACAGCCCGTAAAGAAAACTTAATCCGGCATGTATTCAACAAATATGGGAATAATGATCGACAGGAGAGGTGATACATATACGCTATTAAAGGCAGGCGGGGATGATACATGCCGGTTCAACCAGAGACTAACCAATCAGCAATTCCGCAAGATTTCTGGAATCTGCCCATCAAGGAAGTCCTGGCCAGGTTGGGAGCCACGGCGGATGGCTTAAGCGCCCTAGAGGCACAACGCCGGTTGCAAATCTACGGCCCTAACGTGATAGGGCGCGAACGGCGTTTTGCCGCGGTGCTGGCGTTCCTCCGTTTTTTTGGAAATCCCCTGGTTATAATACTACTGCTCGCCAGCCTTGTATCCTATCTTGTCGGCGAACACCTCAACGCCATGATCATTATTACGATGGTCATATTGAGCGTTATATTAATCTTCACCCAGGAGTACCAGGCACAGCATGCCGCAGAGAAACTCCGGCAAAAAGTTGCTTCCACCGCCCGCGTATTGCGCGATGGACAGGAACAAGAGGTGCCGCTGTCAGAGTTGGTGCCGGGGGATATAGTCAAGCTCAACGCCGGCAGCCTGGTACCGGCAGACGGCTGTTTGCTTGCGGAAGATGACCTGCATGTAAGGGAATCCGCGCTCACCGGCGAATCTCTTCCGGTAGAAAAAGAGGCCGGAGATCTTCCCTCCGGAACCCATACCATAGTAGATGCGCAAAATAGCGTATTCCTTGGCACCTTCGTC
This sequence comes from uncultured Armatimonadota bacterium, assembly GCA_937875395.1. GTDB lineage: Bacteria > Armatimonadota > UBA5829 > DTJY01 > DTJY01 > CALNCU01. The sequence continues at coordinate 840 of CALNCU010000199.1, forward strand.
CAAAGCGGACTGGCTACTATGGTGGTAGTACATACCGGCGCAGGCACAATCTTCGGCAAAATCGCCGGCAAACTTACCGAACGTGAGCCGGAAACAGAATTTGATTATGGAATTCGGCATTTCGGCTTTCTGATCATGCGAGTCATAATCCTGCTGGTGCTGTTTGTATTCCTGGTCAACGTAGCCTTTAAACGGGCGTTATTAGAATCTTTCCTCTTTGCCGTGGCATTGGCGGTAGGGCTTACCCCAGAGCTGCTCCCTGTAATTCTTACGGTAACGCTGGCACAAGGCGCCAGGCGCATGGCGGGCAAAAAGGTCATAGTCAAGCAATTGGCCTCTATTGAGAACCTGGGCAGCATGGAGATTCTTTGCTGTGATAAAACAGGCACGCTGACTCTGGGAGATGTAGTCTTTGAAAAGCATGTAGACCTGCAAGGGCGTGACAGCAGTTATGTCCTCCAATTACTGTATCTGAATAGCTATTTTGAGGCGGGCATTAAGAGTCCGCTGGACGATGCCGTCTTGCGCCATGAGCGGCCGGACCTGGAAAACTACCAAAAAATCGACGAGATCCCGTTTGATTTTGAGCGCCGGCGTCTATCCGTAGTAGTCAAGAAGGGCGGCAGCTCTCTTTTGATTACAAAGGGAGCGGTAGAAAATGTTATTGAAGTTACGGATACGGCTCTGCTGGACGGCAGGGTGGTGCCGTTTTCAGACGAATGCCGCCGGGATGCAGAGATGCTCTATAAGCGTCTGAGCGATGATGGGTACCGTGTCCTTGCCGTCGCCACGCGGGAGGTGCCGTATCAATCCGTCTATCACCGCCAGGACGAGATGGCGATGACGCTTATAGGGTTTGCAGCGTTTCTTGATCCGCCAAAGCCGGATGTTCAGGCGACGTTGACTCAACTCAAAGCCGACCAGATTGCCGTACTGATTATGACCGGTGACAATGAATACGTCACGCGGAAGATTGCGCGGGATGTCGGGCTGAGCACGGAGCGAGTCATAGTAGGAGTGGAGATGGATGCCCTGGATGACAGCGCGCTGGCCTACCAGGCTGAGCACGGCGCCATCTTTGCGCACGTATCTCCCGAGCAGAAGAACAGGGTTATCACCGCCCTGCGCGCACGCGGGCGGGTAGTAGGGTTTCTGGGCGACGGTATTAACGATGCGCCATCCATGCATACGGCGGATGTAGGCATATCGGTGGTCAATGCGGTTGATGTTGCCAAAGACGCCGCCAATATCATACTGCTGGAAAAGGATTTGGCGGTGCTTCACGATGGCATTTCAGAAGGCCGGCGGAGCTTTGCCAATATTATGAAATATATTATTATGGGAACCAGTTCTAATTTTGGCAACATGTTCAGCATGGCGGCCGCCTCGCTCTTTCTGCCGTTTCTACCTATGCTGCCTACCCAAATCCTTCTTAACAACCTGTTATACGACACATCTCAAATCAGCATCCCAAGCGATAGTGTGGACCCGGATCAACTCCGGCGTCCAAAACGGTGGCGGATTGATTTTATCAGGCAGTTTATGCTGATTATAGGCCCCATCAGCTCTATCTATGACTTTCTAACATTTGAGGTGCTGCTGATGCTCTTCCATGCTAATGAGCGGCTCTTCCATACGGGGTGGTTCGTAGAATCGCTGGCTACACAAACGCTGGTTATCTTTGTAATCCGTACCACCCAGAACCCCTTTAAAAGCAGGCCCAGCATGCCGCTATTGGTTACAGTATTGGCTATTGTCATAATTGGTTTTATACTGCCGTTTACCGGACTTGGGTACCTGCTCGGTTTTACCCCGCTTCCCGTAGCGCTTCTTATCACTATAGGGGTGCTGACGGTGACCTATCTTGCATTAGTGCAAGTTGTAAAATCTATCTTCTATCGCCGCCACACCATGCTTTAATGGTGGATGTAATCTGATCTATCTGATAACCATTCATTCCGCTTATTAATCAACTATACTCGCCGCCGGATTATATATTTAAAAAATCTATGATTAATTGCGTGTGAAACAAATATGTTAGAGGTGTATTGACAACTTGGTAAATCGGTGGTAGACTATCTATACACTCGGGTGCATAAATGTTCGGCCGGGTTCAGAAGTAGTGCTGTTAACCATTACCCATTGAAAGGCTGGCGATTATGAAAACGCATAAAACAAGAGGATTTACGCTGATTGAGCTTTTAGTTGTTATAGCCATTATAGCAATCCTGGCGGCAATACTGTTCCCGGTCTTTGCGCAGGCGCGGGCAAAGGCCAGGCAGGCAACATGCAACAGCAACTTGAAACAGTTATACACCGCGGCAATGATGTACGCCAATGATTACGATGAGTATTACCTCTCCTGCCTGAACGGTAAAGTCGATGGTGCCTGGTGGAACGCAAGATTAGAACCTTATCTGCAAAAGGTTCAAGTTGGTCCGGCAGTTAAAGAGAACTATCCATCAAAAGTTAAGAACACCTTTAGCTGTCCGGAGGTATCGAAGGCTCGTGATGATACCAAGAATCCCAATCCTAGTAGAAATGACGGCTATCTGCCCTTAAGCCATGGCCACGGCATTCAGGGTTACTCAATTAACTTTCAACTGAATAAGGGAGGATCATGGACTCCGGTTATGGTTTCGCAAGTGCAAAAGCCGAGTGATCTTATGATGTTTTGCGATGGGTGCCACATCTGGTGCGACCAGGGGGCTGCTCAGAACGGCGACTATGATTTTAGAAAGGTTACCACATCGGCAACACCGGCTGCATCATACCGCCATAATGATGGCTTATGTGCGGTCTATTGTGATGGGCATGTCTCTTGGACTAAAGAGCTGAAGCTGATGCGTTGGTATAGTCGATAGATCTATTGGCCAATATTACAGTGTTTTTCAAAAAAAGGAGGAATGTAAGATGAGAAGAACCGTTATGGCATTAGGAATTGCTGTATCTCTGCTTTTGGGGTGTTGTCTGGCAGGCGCAAATGCGGCAATCAGCAAAGAAGTGGTCTTTTCTCAGGATTTTCAGGGAAAGGATGGCAAGAAGATAGAGGACCTTGGTTGGATCAGGAACGGCACGGATGAGCAGAGCACTTGGGAGATCAAGGACGGCGTGCTGGAGATAACCTGCTTCAATAAACCGTATAAGGGCGGATATATAAGAATGAAGGTACCGTTTGTAACCAGGGGAGAGTTCAGCTTTGACGTTAATATAAACAGCAAGGGGAGTTCCGGGTATCAGCATCTAAGCCTGCGGGTTGGCCTATACAACCTGAAGACAGCTTTTAATGGATACATGAAAAACAAGTGGATGCGCATCTTCGACGGCGCTGCCGGAAAAGATGGCGATTGGGCATATATGTCAAAAGATGTTCCTGTGGGAAAGACCATAAAATGCAAGATACTCTTTGATGCTTCAAAGGAGACAATAGAGTATTACTGTGAGGATATGGAAAATCCGTGCTACGTTGAGCAGGGCGTAAAACTCTCCCCTGCTGCAGATGGCAGCGGTTCTATATTAATAGGCAATTACGGTGTTGCATCTGATACCATAATAAATCAAATAAGCAATATAAAGCTGGTCAGCTTTGACGGCAAGCCCAAGGCATCTGCCGCTATTGAGCAGCCGCGCGCCGGGCAAACTACAGTCTACCGGGGCATGGCGTTTGAGAGATACAGGCTGGAAGAGATGCTCAGTGCTCTGCATGTAAATAATGCCAGGGTATACACAACGCTTGTTGGCCTAGGCTTGCGGCCCGTAAACAGTTTCAGGCTGGACCGCCAGCCCAGCCTGCTTTCATCGGTCAGGGACAGCCTGATAATAATGGCTGATGTGCCGCTAGGCCCTGGAGGGGCTGTGCAAGAAGCTCTGCAGCGTCGGTTAAAGGAAGATATAAGCAGCGGCGCGCATCTGGTTATTCTGGGAGGGTTGTTCACTCTTGACAGAGGGCAGTTTGAAGGCAGTCCGCTTGAAGAAGTGCTGCCTGTAAAGCTGGACGGCATAAGGGGTCTTGCCAAGGCCCCTAAACCGCTGCCTATAGAAGATGGTTCAGGCGCCTCTGAAAAAGTTGCAAGCATATTCTACTACCACGATCTAACCCCCGTTTCTAATGCCTGCGTGCTGGCATCTGCAGATGGGCATCCGCTGATAGTAAGCCGCCCTTTTGGCAAGGGGCTTGTCACGGTTTTTACGGGCATGCCGTGCGGCATGACATCGGGCCGGTCGCAGGCCTTCTGGGAGTGGAGCGGCTGGCCTAAGTACATGGCGCAGATGATATGTAAAGCCGAAGGGTCATACATCAACTAATTTCACATAGTTTTACCAAATAAACGTAATGGATAACACTAAAAGCGGGGGTAATAGTATGCATGCTATCCACAAAGGTATGCTTGTGCTGGCGGCAGGGCTGCTTTGCGCGGGTTCTGCACGGGTTGCCGGCCAGACTCTTTCTGCTGCAAACAGTCTTGTTCTAACAGAGAATAATAATTCCATAGTGATTAAAACCCCTTTATACCAGGCGGAACTGGATAAGAGTAAGGGTTTTACTCTAAAAGAGATGAACGTGCCGGGGCGCGCCCGGGTAAGGTCGGCCGGCATAGTTTTGTATGAAGAGTCTGAGCGCGAAAAATACAACGGACAGTGGTTTGGAACCAGTACAACCTATGCCCAGTCAGATGCCAAAGTGGATTGCAAAATACTCTCCAGAGGCCCGATGCAGGCAAAGCTTCTGCTAAGCTGGAAGTACCCAGTGGGTGCTGTAGAGGACATTATCACATTTGATGCAAACGACCGGCTGATAAAACATAATGTTAAGTTTGACTACATCAAGAACATGTCTCATGTAAGCTTTGGGCTTAAGAGCAACGATCTTAGCAGTTCTGAAGGAGAATCTGTTTTTTACCCGGATGCAAAACGCGTAACTGGAGTTTGGAATACCGGTGTTTGCGTTCCGACGCCTGCCTACAGGTTTGCTTATAATCCGGTTCGCAAAGTAGGCTTTGGGCTGGCATCCGGCACCAGTGAAGATTTATCTCATCTTCATTATTTTATGCGAGGCACCAAGGAGGGCTGGAGCGGTGATCTTACCAATATAGAACTCCGTTCCAAATCCCTGCGCTGGACCAAGCTCCCCGGAAGCATTAATCTAAACTTTGCCATTATAGCAGGAGGGAGCCCTGCCGATGCGGCCGCCTGTGCCGTTAACATGCCGGTCTCAAAGCCGGTAACGCTGGACAGGGTTTGGCCCAAAAAAGTAATTTACAGGCTTGGCGAGGCGGCCTCCACTGAAGTAGTTGTGAGCAGCCATTCAAATACAGAAGAGCAAATCACCCTGGTGAGCACAGTGACCGCCGGGGTAGGCGAGACGCGGGAAGTAGACCGCCGAAACCTTACCCTGCATCCAAAGGAAACCGTAAGGCTGACCATCCCCTGGAACAGCGGGCAGCGTGAGTATGGGCTTGCATTTAAAACAGAAATACTTAAGAACGGCAAGGTAATTGACTGGTCTGAAGAGTATACCTCTATCACAAACTTTGCTCCAAAGGTGGCCCAGATAGGCATAATGAACCCGGGCAACGCATGGCAGGAAGGGAGCGAATCTGCCTTTATACGCAATTTCAGGGACAACTATTTTGGCATAGTGGAATACTACTGCTGGGCACCAGACCAGGTTACAAATCTGACGCCTCAAACGGAGACATGGCATCCTCATACGGAATCACAAGGGGCATATGAGGCAACACTCTCCAAGTCTTTTCTCAAGACCCTTGCAAAAGAGGCAAATGAGAACGGCGTGCTGCCGTATGCAATGGTCACCGGCCTGATGAGCCTTTACAGCGGCTTAGATAATCCGGAGCTTTTTCAGTATACCAGGGATGGCCAGCCGTATCTGTTTAACGGCAATATCTACGATAAAAAGAGGCGTTATTCCGTTGGGCCTGCAAACGCATACAACCCGGATACGGTAAGGCAATGGGCAGAGCAAATGGCCGATTCCGTAGATATGTTCGGCTGGCAGGGATGCCGTTGGGACTGGGGGTTCATACCCAACGTGCCTGCTGATCCGCTTGGGCTGGATTCAACCAAAAAGGATAAGTTCAATCCAGATGAAATTATCTGGTATGATCATAAGAAGCGCAGCGCCAGGGAACTCTTCACCACTCCCGATGCCACCGGGGCCCATCTGCTGCGCATCTGGCGTGAAACCGTCAACAAGAGACATCCAAATTACGTATACGGCACAAACTTTTGCGGCGCAGCAGATGTAGAGCAGCGCATCCCCAAGTACTTTAAAGAGGCGTCCACAAACTCCCTGGTGCTCTTTGAGTATCTGCTGGAATGCAACCAAGAACGGTACAATACATGGCAGAAATGGGCCAGGCATCTAACAGAGGACTGCCAGCGCGTGCGTGTAAACGGCGGGCAGCCGTGCGTGGGCTTTATGCGCGGCTTGGGCTCGGGAGTAACTCTGCGCATGGCGCAGTACCTAATCTTTGCTTCCGGCGTGCACTGGTCCGGCGGGGCGGGAGCGCGCAATTCATTGGATGACACCTGGAAACGGTTCCGCTTCGCCCTGCGTTTTTCAGAGTACTATTACGACCCTGGGTTCCTTCTGCTCCCCCCGGAACGCAGGGGCGAGGTAGATGTTAAAGCAGACCCAAGAGTGTTCTGGAATCAGTTTGTCTATGAAAGAAAGTTGCCGCAGTCGCGTGATGTAACGGTGCACCTGCTCAACCTTCCGGACGGGGATTACATAGTTGAGCATCACAAAGAACCTGCGCCCAAAAAGGATATAACGGTTCAGGTCTCTCTTAAACCCGGTGAAAAAGTAAAGTCTGCATCGGTAATGCTGCCGGACCCGGCGCCGCATGCCGTCAATCTTAAATGGGATGTTAAGGACGGAACTGCAAGCATAAAGGTGCCCGTACTTGAAACGGCGGCCATAGTTCTGGTCAGGATAGGGAGGTAGAGATGCCGGTTGCGGTAAGGCTCCATTGGCTATGGGTATTGCTTATCCTTCTTCTGGCCTTTTGCGGCAGTGCGGATTCTGCGGGGAAAGTAATATTCCGGCAGGATTTCCAGGGCTGCAAAGACGGCACGAATTTAAAGGAACTGGGCTGGCGGGTGGTGGCCGCTCCTGATCAAAGCGTATACCGCGTATCCGGCGGGCGCTTGCAGGTCACCTGTTTTAATAACAAATTCAACGGCGGATACGCAGAGATTGTTGTGCCGGTCTGCCGCAGAGGCGTGCTGGAGTTTGATGTCAATAACGCTGCACAGGGTGCGCTGGATGCCCGCGGACTGGGCCTGACCCTGGATATTTACAACATCAGCACCTTCTGGCACGATTACTGCGCAGACTGGCGCCGGTACTTCCCAGAGCCTACTTCAAAGCGAATCACCGGCTTTAAAGTAGAACCCGTGGGGCACAGACCCATAGGCAAGGTAAAAAAGGGAGTATGGCATCATTACAAAATTTGTTTTGACACGGATAAAGATATTGTTGAATACTATATAGATGACATGAACGATCCGGCGTATATAGATGCCGATGTACCGGTGCTGGGGCGTTCTGAATATGAAGGCGGCCGCCTGAGAATAGGGAGTATGGGAACAATGAACGGGCCGGTTGTATGCTATATAGACAATATTCTTCTAACAAGCCTGGATGACCAGCACCAAGATAATAAACATAGATGAGGTTATTATGCAATCTACCGGAGACAAACAAAAAAGAAAACCAACAAGAAGCGATGTTGCCCTACTGGCCGGCGTAGATAAATCCACAGTCTCCAGGGTTATGACCGGGCATAAAGCCATAAGCCAGGCCACCAGGTTAAAAGTGCTTAAGGTTGCAGAGCAGATAGGCTACAGGCCTAACGCCCTGGCGCGGATACTTGCCAGCCAGCGTTCCAGGCTGATAGGCGTAATAATCAACTCGCTATGGACGGGCCTGCAGACGGAGATGTTCCGCCACTGCCAGATTGCCGCCGAAGACCACGGCTACCAGGTGCTTATGTGCGAGGCCAGGGCGGACCCTGGTATCCAGAAAGCCTACATCCAGCGGTTTGTAGATTTAAATGTAGACGGCATAGTCTTAATACCCATTGGCGGGGTAGAGCAGATGCTTGCCAGGCTGAGCGATACCATCCCCATTGTCGCCATGGATAACTGGGTGGATGTTAAGGGGATCAGCCAGATAAGGCTGGATAATTTTGAGAGCATGTACCGTTTAACCGAATACCTGGCAGGCATGGGGCACAGGCATATAGGTTTAATCGCCGGCAAGAAGGACGAAAAAATCAGCCTTGCCCGGCAGAGCGGATTTGAGGCAATGCTGGACAGCGTCGGGATTACCAAAAGATATATAAAGCATGGCGAGTATCTGGCACACAGCGGATACAGGATGGGCCTTGAACTCCTGCGCGAACATCCGCAGATAACCGCTATGGTGGTTATGGGCACTCATGCCACCACCGGCGCAATGAGGGCGGCTGCTGATATGGGCCGCAGGATACCGGATACGCTTTCAATAGTCTCCTTTGATGACAGCTCCTTCCTGGCAGAGGGCATACCCCCAGTTACCTGTATAGCGCAACCTGTAGAAGAGATTGGCAGGAAGGCTGTTGAACACCTTATCCAGCGCCTTGACCACCCGGATATTGCGCCTGCCGAATTTATTATGGAAGGCAGGTTGATAATCAGGGAAAGCTGCCGGAGAGTATAACCCGGCCCATTTATTAAAGAGGGAGAACTTTACATGTTTGTAGATAAAGCTTCAGCCTTTATGTGGGAGATGCAAACCGGGGCTCCCCGGCCAGTTTCAAATGCGGCAAAGGTGGCATGGAACAGCCGTCCGCCCGTGATAATTGTTGAGGACGAACTCACCGGGAATAAATCCCAGGGCCCCTCCGGCTGGTGCAAGGCAGTAGACGGCAACGGCGAACCCTGCCTTCAGGTGCCCGGCTCCCCGCTCTGCCTGAAACAGAACTTTACAGAGAGCGGCGGCGTATACATCTGGGATCTATATTTCCACCTGCCGGCCGATGCAGATTTTAGAAGCATCCGCGTAGATTTGCTCTTCCCCCTCCCTCTTCAGGGCAGATCCCCGGACGGAAGGTATGAATGGATGTGCTGGGCGCCCGCCTCTGCCCTGCCTGCCCCGCTCTCCCGGATAGGCCGCCAAACCTTCTCTTATGACCACATCCAGGATCATATCTCCATCCCCATGATCACCCTGTACGAACCAGGCCATGATACAGGAATTACCTATTACAAGCCCTTTGAAGTAAAGGCTCCGGCCATGGACTACAGAATCACCAATATCAGGGATTTTAACATAGAGAACCAAAACGGGCTGGAAGTGGAGACGCGGCATCTGGCCGTCTACCCGGGGAAATATGCCCATGTTTCTATCGGCATGTTCATCCATGAAGGGGACTGGCGTCCGGCACTTGGGCGCATGCTAGGTTTATCCCCGGATTATTTTAAGGTTCACACAAATAATCCCGCCAGTATAGACGGGCCTATGGTCTGCGGAGTCTTTGATGCAAGAAGCCCGCTCACGCAGCCGGTTGTAGATAAGCTTAAAGCGCTGGATTTTACCTGGGAAGAGGTGCACGCATACTTCCCCTGCTACGGCTGCTATCACCCAGATGAAGAGGAGCGTCCTCAAAATGGAAATTCCGGAGGGCGCAGTAAAAGTCAGCCGCAAAACCATTCACGAACATATCCGGCTACTAAAGAAGAACGGCGTAAAAGCATACATCTACTGGCAGCCCGGAGAATGCTTTGAACCATTTGCCAGAGAGAAGTTTAAAGATTGCATGGTTGTTGATAAGGACGGTTCATCTATAAATGGATGGATGAACTGTGTTTTCATGAATTATGATACCGGCACCCGTTGGGGGCTTTACATACTTGACCAAGCGTTCAGGCTAGTGGACGAGTACCCGGAAGCGGACGGCCTCTTTTTAGACAACCTGGTCTACAGATTCTGCGATTTCAGCCGTCAGGACGGGTTGACCGCTCTTCAAAACCGGCCTTGCAGCAAGCTTACGTTTGCTTATGACGACATATTGGCCAAGCTTACGGATGAAATGCATAGCCGGGGGAAGGGGATAATGTGTAACGGCGCGTTAAATATTGAGCTGGCGCGCTTTGTGGACAGCATAATGGGTGAGACCGATCCCTCATTGCTGGGATACCTGCAATACCTCTCAATAAACAAGCCCCTGGTGCTGCTTGACTATGATATCAGCGAATCTGCCATGTGGCCGTGCCTGCTTGCTGGCGCATTCCCTGCTCTTAACATGCCAAAAGGCACAGGGGATGGCCATAGCTTTAAAGAAAAGGAAGATATTTTTAGAATATACCTGCCGCTCTTGCAGCCGCTAAAAGGCAGGCGGTGGGTGCTTTCAGCACATCCATTGGTGTTGCCCAAACAAGTTAAGGGCAACATATTCAGCCTGGCGGATGGGAGCTATGCAGTTACAATGCTGCCCGTATCCGGCAGCGTTCGTTCGCCGGAGGGGCTTAAAGACTTTGATATAGTGCTCAATCTGGATAAGGATATCTGCAAAAGCCTGAAACACGCCGTCTCCCTGAGAGCGGATGATTGCAGCACAAATTATCTGCCCGTAACCCTTCAGGATGACGGGCTCCATGTTAGGGTAGACTGGCATCGCACGGCCGCCACGGTGGTTGTAAGTGCTGAAAAAATAGATACCGGAGAGTGGACAAGGTTTTGGTCAGGCAATTAAGAGGAGTGTATCTTGAGCGAACTATGGTTGGATGATTATATAATTCCTGCCGCCGAACTGGGGGAAGAAAACCCACTGCCCGCATTTAAGGATGGCAATGGGGATACCAATATACCAATATGTGAAAAGGTTCCGACGGCGTATTGTAAAAATATTGGCAGAGGAACGGCCCGCCGCGTGCTGCCATACCGCATGCAAGATGGTTATGACCGGATTAAGAGACAGCATTCGTTCAAGGCAATTGTACTCCAGAACGAGTATCTTACGGCAACTTTCCTCCCGGAGCTTGGCGGCAGGCTTGTCTCCCTTTTTCACAGGCCCGGCGGGCGGGAACTGCTGGCGCAAAATCCCGTCTTTCAACCGGCAAACCTGGCGCTGCGCAACGCCTGGTTCAGCGGCGGGATAGAGTGGAACGCCGGTCAACCCGGGCATAGCTGCCTAACATGCTCGCCGGTCTACGCAGCACGGATTAAGGGCAATGACGGATCTCCCATACTGCGCATTTACGAATGGGACAGGGTAAAGTGCTTCCCCTGGCAGATAGATTTCTGTCTGCCGGACGGTGTTCCGTTTCTGCTGGCCAGGGTGCGGCTGATAAACCCTCATGACCATGAGATTGATATGTACTGGTGGACTAATATGGCGGTGCCGGAAGGGGAAGGGGTGCGGGTGCTCACTTCGGCAGCGCGCGCGCTTACCAAGAGTGATGGATATCCGCTTGCAATGGTAGATTTACCGGCGCCGGACGGAGTGGATATTACATATTCCACCAATAACCGGTATGCCGGCGAATACTTCTATCTGCTCCCGCAGGGACATCGCCCGTGGATTGCATCTGTTGATCCCGGCGGCGGGGGGCTGTTTGAAGTATCAACCCATAGGCTGCAGGGGCGCAAGCTCTTCTACTGGGGTATGAGCCAGGGCGGCAGGAGATGGCAGGAATATCTATCGCAGCCGGGACATGATTACATAGAAATCCAGGCCGGGCTTACGCGCACCCAGCTGGAGTGTATCCCCATGCCGCCGAATACCGAATGGGCATGGACGGAGGCCTTTGGGCTGTTGGAGGCAGATCCAAAGAAACTGCATTCATCAAATTGGGAAGAGGCACGCATGGCGGCAGGCAATGCAGTTGATTCCCTGCTGTCTGCAGATGAATTGGCGGATTATGATAAAAAACTTGCGCAGATTGCAGAGCAGCCTCCGCAGGAAATCCTATCGCTCGGGTCCGGCTGGGGGGCACTTGAACGCCGCCGTTTGGAAATCTGCAAAAAAGATCGCATACCGGAAGAGTTGGTATTCCCTCCTATAACGCTGGGAGAGGATCAGGCGCCATGGTTACATCTGCTCTGCAATGGCGTACTGCCTTTGCGTGACCCGGGGAGCGATCCGGGCGAATATATGGTTCAAAAAGAATGGCGGGCAATTCTGGAAGATGCCCTGGAGGATGGGAGGGGCGACCACTGGCTCTCTTACCTGCACCTGGGGAATATGTATATGGAATCCCACCAAACCCATGCAGCTAAAACAGCTTGGATGCAATCTTTAAGCCGCTGTCCATCAATGTGGGCGCTGAGAAACCTGGCGGTAATTGAAAAAAGGCAGGGGAATAATGCCAAAGCCTGCGCTCTGTTCCGCAAAGCCTGGGAGATTGGCCCCAGGATTGCGCCGCTTGCCACAGAAGCAGCTGAATCTATTCTGCATGAAGAAGGCCCTGATGCCCTGAAGGAGTTTCTTGCAGACCTGCCGGATACCGTGATGAAGCATGAGAGAATTCGCATCCTGGGCGCAGAGGCCGCCATAGCTCTTGAGGAGTTCAACCATGTGGAGAACGTGCTGAAGGATGAATTTGCAACTGTCCGGGAAGGGGAGATTACCCTGACAGATCTATGGTTCGCCGTGCAGGAGAATCGTTTAGCGGCTGCAGAAAGCCTGCCCGCAGGCCCTCACCTTAGAGAGCGCGTGCAAAGAGAGTGCATACCGCCAGCATTTATAGATTTCAGAGTAAGCGATATGAAAGAGCCGCAAACCTGATCCCCTGATAAAGGCATCAAGATTGCCGGTCAACCCCAAATATATCTATGCCGGATCAGGGCAAAATACTGATAACTGTGCCTTCCGCAAACACTTTGGCGGGGGCTTAGCACTCAATCCTGACCAGGGATTTGCTGCCCCATGGGTTAAGGATGAATTCTGAGCCGGCGCCGGAAATCCATTCAGCCATGCCTTTTACGTGATCTGCATTGGAGTATGATTTGGGTTTTAAAGCCTCCCTTGAACTGGTGATCTCTAGAGAATTGACCGCCAGGTCTCCACTCCAGTGCTCGGTGCCTACAAGCACGGCAAGGTGGATTCAGAAGGCGAACCATGTAAATGCATGAAGCCGGACTGCATGGTTTGCAGAATCTTTGACCCACACAAGCAGCCAAAACACAATCTGGGACCCACGCGTATTCTCTTCCGTGACGCGCGGTTGACCGATGATTCCAAAAGGGTTTTGGCCGGGAAGACGTCGGAAGGGATGAACTACGCCGAAATCAAGACGGAGAACATTATCAACAGGGCTACCGGGGTAGCAACAAGCGGCGGCCTGCGAACTCAAGAGAGGGTTCCGGCAGGTTCGGAGTTTGAATTCAATATTGTGCTCCGTATCTTCGAAGGCGACGATGAGGAGGGCATAGAGCAGTTTATCGAAGAAGGTATAAAACTGCTTCAGAATGAGTCCCTGGGCAGTTCGGGGAGCCGCGGGTATGGGGAAATCAAAATAAGTCCCAATGGTGAGTATAGGGTTTCTGCATGACAGAGGCATTCAACCTGAAAAACGAATACGGCTGCTTCCGAACAAGGATCACGCTTGAATCCGCGTCCGCCTCCAACTGGCAGTCGGATACCATCGCCGGCTACCTGGTGCATACGCTCGCGCTAATTGAAGAAGAGTCTGCGGTAAAGGACTTCCGGGACGAATGCAACTCGGGCCGCCCGCCTTTTGTGGTATCGAACGGCTTTCCGCCGGGCTGCCTCCCGTTACCTTTCATGCCGCTGCCGCCTATAGCCCCCAATCTTGGCAAACAAGAGAGAATAAGCTGCAGGCTGGAGATAGAGCGGTGGAAGGATGTACGCTATGTGGATACGGCCACGTTTTCCCGTGTCATATCCGGCGCATCTCCGGAAACTTCTTGATACCATGAAGGAAGAAGGCTACGGCAAGCGCCGTACCGCCGGGTATGGGCAGATCAAAGAGATTGGGCCGCTGGAAATATGCG
>CALNCU010000200.1 GCA_937875395.1 uncultured Armatimonadota bacterium
GGATATTGCAAGATGAGCTTCCACGCGATATACTATATTATGTACAGTAATATAGTTAGGCTTTAACCAAGCGCTAGATAAGGAGAATACATTGGCTCAGCTTGCTGATCTTGCGCCGGCGGAATTTGAGATCATGGAGATTTTGTGGGGGAAGGGAAGGGCCTCTACAAGAGAGATTGTGGCAGCTCTTCCTAATTCAAGAAAATTAGCCTATAACACCGTTGCCACTGTGCTGGCAAGGCTTCGTGAAAAAGGATATGTGGAAGCAAAGGAAGAGAACTTTGCGTATGTATACAGTCCGCTCATTAACAGAGATCAAGTTGAGAACAGAAAGCTGGATGATCTTGTAAACCGTGTATTGCGAGGCAACCTATCTGCGCTGGCGGTATATATAGCAAAGAAGCGCAAGTTGACTCCGGATCAAATAGCGGCCTTGGAAGATATAATAGAGGCGGAACCGGACAAGGAGGACTAATCCATGCCGCATGCTGTTGCGGGGAAGATTGGATCATTAATAGTATCCGTATCTTGGCAACTTATCGTATTATCATGCCTGGTATGGTGTCTAACATATTTCTGGCGAAAGGCACCTGCATCTTTAAGGTATGCCTTATGGTTGCTGGTGCTTGTAAAAGTATTTGTGTCGCCGTTCATAAATCTGCCCTCACAGCCTGCTGCTCTGCATAGAGTAATAACGCCTATAAGTCAAAGCATTCGCCTTCCGTACCTGTCTGTCATTAATAGTTCTGCAGTACAGGGTGCAAGAAGTGTAAAAAACCTTCAAAGCACAAATCTTCTTCAAGTTAAAGACAATAACCGTACCGACGTAGCCTGGATTATGATCATCTGGCTTAGCGGCGTGGCCATAATGGCTATGCTTCTGTTTTTGCGTTACCGGCAGCAGCGCAATATAATTAGAGACCTCCATCCCATCAATCAACAGACAAAAGAGCTGCTCTTTAACTGCACGCAGTATATGCATATGAAGCGCCTTCCCAGGATAGGCACCTCATCTAAAGTCTCCGCACCTATGCTTGTGGGCTTATTTCACCCCACAATACTTGTTCCTGAAAACATCTGCCAAACGTGCAGCCAGAGCGACCTCTCTGCGATGCTGCTACATGAACTGGCACACATGAAAAGGTTTGACATGGCAGGCGTGTGGCTCTTTCATCTGGCACAGATGTTCTTCTTTTTCCATCCATCCATATGGTTGGCCGGACATCACCTGGAAAGGGAACGTGAGCTTGCCTGTGATGAGATGGTTCTTACATCGTACTCCCTGACCCGCAAGGAATATGCTGCCGGGTATTTGCATGCGGTAAAGCTGGCAAATGGAATTCCATCCGGGCAGGCCGCGCTTGCAATGGCAGAACCCTTTGATATGGAGAAGCAGAGGTTGACCAGAATACTTAACAATGCCGTGCCGGCATTCTCCGCAAAGTGGATACTGGCATTGCTTGCAATTGCCGTTCTGGGGTTGCCATCATTTACCGGTGCAGTGCCGTCAAACAGCAAGCCGCCAAATCAGCCGGATACTGCCCTTTCTCAGCGGATGAAAGCGGCAGACGTAACAGTTACAAGAGAAATAGCTATAGAAAAAGGCAATATCTATCTACAACAGACCGGCAGGACAGAATGCAAGCTGATTTCCGCTGATCTAGCAACATATGAGCCTTTAAGTAAATCTGACACCGGTCTCTCCGCTTCTTTTTGGGAATTGACCTACAATGTTGCCGGAAAAATTACTAAGCTCAGGATTAATACAAGAAACGGCATTGTTTATGGGCAACGTATGGAGTATAACAGCAGATGAACTACTGAAACTTTATTGTTTATGCGAGACACAGACATCGGAATGCGAGCGTTTCGCATTGGTTCTAGATGCTTTAGGCATCGTCACATAATTATAAAACATCAGTAATTTTATCTTGATACGTTCAAATTCTACCAGTAAGCCTATTGACATTTGCTGCCATTATCTTTGCACGTAAGTAAATATAGCAGCATATCGGCCTCCTTTGCGTTTCACATGAGTTTATCTTCTAACAGCCGTCTCTAAGCAATTAGAGACCTCCCTATTCACCCTGCCTGCAGAATTAATTTTAAAAAAATATCTTGACGGCCTACCCTCTTAGTGCTAAACTATATCCATAGTTGGCTATTACCTGCCTAGCAGTCATTGCGCATGGTTAGTAGCTTACTGGTGTATTGACAGAGTTGGAACGCAGAATAGAGCATCGGTAGAATTCCGGTGGCAGATGTATCTGCAGATTGTATAGCGGGCCTTTGTTTCCGCTTGCGCCGGCCCCAAGCTTTTGTACTTTAACCTTGGCAGCGTTTGGGAGAGGCGTGCTCTATGCTTTGCAACCTGATACCGGGTTGCACCTGCGCATCTTAATTGATGCCGCTAGCCTTAATATTATTATGCAAGGCATTAGAAAGGAGATTGTATGTTACCAATATTAAGCATTCGCAAAAATTGGCTAAGCCGGTTGCTTGCTATGGCATCGCTATCTTTAATAGTATGCCAATCCCCGGCCATCGCCGTTGACTGGAGTACGGCACTTGCCATAACCTGCGGAACGGGAAATCCCATTAGGACAATGACTATCTCACCGTTTGCCGTAGATAACGAAGTTCAGATATATTCGGCAGCCCTTACGGATCAGGACCGGTACTATTCCAACGGCAAATATACTTATGTGGGTGATTCCTTCTGCGCCATGGGATGCTATTCTTGGAATGTTCTGCACTCAGATATGACATCCTCCGGCATATGGAAAGACGGCATCAGCATAGGGGGCTCGGCCTGGCCAAGTGTGTACTGGACTCCAACAGAAGTAAGCAATGACCTTACCATATGGTTCACGGCCAATGATATTGCAGAGATGCAGCCGGGAGATACCGGCACCAGGGATGATCCGGCCAGAACGTGGACAAAGGCAATAAGAACGGGCGCCATGTTTATCAATAACCTTTCCGGCAATGTTGCAGGCAGCAACATCAGCGGAACAGGCCTTTCCGTGATGGCGAACATTGATAACATGCATTACAGTGTAAATAACGGTGTAAGCGTATCCCTGGGTACATCAGACCTTGCTACCGGTACATCCCATGTCTATGCTTACGATCATGCAGCTACAGGATATACTACTGTCGCAACGGATGCAAACGGTGACTGGCCTGCCGGTGGCACTACGCAACAGAAGATATGCTTTGATTCCACGCATCTTCTGTCGGATGGAACTACTGGTACTCTCAGAATAAAGGTAGCACCGTCCGGCAGCACGGAGTATTATTCCATCCCCATAAGCGATATTACCATATATAACAAAGCTTATGTGCTTGGAAATGATTTATCTACAAGCGTAGGTGCTGATGCTGCATCTTTGGTGGGTGTTTATGCTAGAGATATGAAACATAATTCAAACTGCACAATATCCGATTATAAATCGTTCATTCTTTCCAATATCCCTACCTACACAGTTTTCTATATGTACAGTCATGGCAGTTGGAACTTAGCTGAATATCCCAATGAGACTGTTTTGTGGGACTGCTATGGAGGCCCCGGCGATTGGAATATAACAGACCATGCAATACCTTCCAGCCTGATTGCAACTGCCGTTGGGAATAAGAGTAGCAGCCAGCCTGCGTACAATTTCGTGCACATTGATTCATGTTATAGTGCCGGATATGATGGTGTGCAGCATACAGATATGGCATCTGCATTCGGTATCACTAGTTCAAGCACTAACAGAGCATTTCTTGGGTTTATAGGAACATCTCTGGATACATTAGATAACTATAACTGGGTGGCAGAGGTATGGTCATCCCTACAAGCCGGACAAACTATAAACCAAGCTGTTAATGATGCAAATACGTTAATTGGTTCGAATTATGTTGTTGAGAAGGTGGGCCAAGCATCTATAATTGGTGATCCATCTACCACACTTCATAAAGTATATAAGTAGTTATATTAGAAGACAAAGGAGCACAAAATGTCAAAACCAATTTTATATTTATTGGTTTGTTATTGCATGCTTGCAGGGATAGTTCTATGCCCTCCATCGGTTCAGGGAAGTATAGCAGATAGAGAAGACAACCAGTTATCCGGTACAACATTGAATATTGAGAAGGCTATTAACTTTGGCAAAGCTATGGGTTGGAACACGGATGGTAAATATGAACAGAGATTTGTTCAGCATGGTCTGCGTTCAAGTCTCCTGGAAGTTCACAACGAAGATTATGCTGTGGATTTCGATGAATCCACAGGCCAGATTCGAAGGGTTTCAAACAATCGGTTCTATAGGAGTAAGCACCAATTAAGGGTGGCAATAGATAAGAATACTGCCAATAAGAAAGCCATAGGTTATTTACAGGCGGCAGGGATTCCTCTTGATAACATAGAGTTATACGATAGCAGGTCTGCACAATATTCCCAAGATTCTTATCAATGGTATGTCCGCTTTAGACGAGTATACGATGGATATCCTTATTACTTCAGTGGCATCCTGGTTATCCTTAATCCAGAGGATGCAAGCCTTATTGGTTTTGGCTGTAATCTTAGTGCATTGAAACCATTAAGCACAGATGTAAAGGTTGATAAAGCAGCCGCTGTGGAATGCGCAAGAACTTACATGGCAGAGATGGGTTATGATATCAGTGTGCCTACTTTTGCGGAGTTGCTGATAGTTCAGCCGGATGATTACTGGGAGTATATTGGCACAGGAGATATAGCAGAGCCCCAAGATATAGCTCAACTGGCGTGGGTGCTAAGATTTAATGCCCCATGGGATGTTACGGAAGTATGGGTTGATGCAGAGAATGGAAACGTTCTTGGCGGCAGCAGAAGCAAGAGTATGCCTGTAAAGGGATCAATCAGTTCACCCTTTGCCTCCACTGCACAGGTAGAATGTATGCCCCAAGTTGGCCGTCCGCTTGCCGCGAAGATTGTTAAAGGCGATCTGTGCAAAGCCGTGGTCTCTCAGATATCCAATCTTAAAAGAACGGATGCTGCCAAGTGCAATTTCTCTGCACGCATTAAGGTAGACTGCGGTTCTCGAAGCTATACATACGGCTACTCTCCTGCAAACCATCTGCTGGTGTTGCTGGAGAAGAGCTATAAGGGGAAGGCATATAAAGCTAAATCTGCCTTCAAGACAACGGCGGAGATAGAGCAATTGCTCTCACTCTGCGCCGGGGCATAATTGCCACATCTCTTTGAAAGGTGGAATAGATGCCTAGGGTACTGTTGTACGCATCTGCCAGTTGCTTGGTTGCAATCATAGTTATCTGCACCCGGCAGCTTGGAAACAATGGCGGGGAGTTCGGGCCTCAGTCGAAGGTATCAACAGCGTATAGCAGGTCGCAGTTGGTTACCGGATCGGCAACAGTACCCGGTGGTATGCCGGATTTGCCATCCATACCGAACAAGGCAGAATATATCCGTAGAGCTGTGAATTTTGCCAAGGCCGTGGGCTGGGATGCCGGCGGAGAGTATGAGGTGAAGTTTGTTCGGGGAGTTTTTGGCTTAAGGTTTCTGGAAGTTCAGAACGATGATTATACGGTAGATTTTGATGAGGTTACGCGTGAGATTCGAGTTGCAACAAGTAAAAGTTTTCACCGGCAGCGGCATGATCTCTCGATAAAGATTTCAGAGCCGGAGGCTGCCAAGCTTGCCAAGCAGTATCTTAAGGCTGCGGGATTATCTTTGGATAATGCCAAATTGCAAGGCAATAAACCTGTACTCTATGCCAATAATGATTGCTTATGGCGTGTAACCTTCAAGCGTATGTATAACGGATACCCATATAGCAATGATGGCGCTTTAGTTACACTCAACCCATCCGACGGTAGCCTTGTAGGTTTCGGTTACCATTTTAAGTCACCAAAACCATTAAGCACAGATGTAAAGGTTGATAAAGCAGCCGCCGTGGAATGCGCAAGAACTTACATGGCAGAGATGGGTTATGGTATCGGTATGCCTACTTTCGCAGAGTTGCTGATAGTACAGCCGGATGATTACTGGGAGTATATTGATACAGGTGATATGGTAGAGCCCCAAGATATAGCCCAACTGGCATGGGTGCTAAGATTTAATGCCCCGTGGGATGTTACGGAAGTATGGGTTGACTCTGCGAATGGAAATATCCTTGGCGGCAGCAGAAGCAAGAGTATGCCCATAAAGGGATCAATCCGCTCACCCTTTGCCTCCGCTGTGCAGGTAGAATATGCGCCACAGGTTGGACGCCCGCTTGCCGTGAAGATTGTTAAAGGCGATCTGTGCAAAGCCGTGGTCTCTCAGATACCCAATCTTAAAAGAACGGATGCTGTCAAGTGCAGTTTCTCTGCACGCATTAAGGTAGACTGTGGTTCTCGCAGCTACACATACGGTTATTCTCCTGCAAACCACCTGCTAGTGTTGGTTGAGAAGAGTTATAAGGGGAAGACATATAAGGCTAATTGTGCTTTCAAAACAATGGCGGAGATAGAACAGTTATTCTCAATTTGCGCTGGAGTCTGATTACTTCTGTTTGAACGAGTTGATTACAGGCATTTGCCTGCAATGATGATATTAGGGAAAAGTTATAAGAAAAAGCGTCCGTGTGAACCATGCCTTTACGGCAACGCCTGAACTGGAGAAGATGCCCTGGCTGTGAGTAAAATGGGCATCTTTTCCAGTCTGGCGCCAAATTTCTTAGGAGATAGATATAACATGCATTGTCTTGGATGCTACGGCAGTATACAGGAATATTCAGATAGATGTCCGGCATGCGGGAAGAGTTCAGCTCTGGATGCAGATAGCTATTTTAAGGCTGGTATGGAGTTGGTTGCAAGCAATGTAGGCTTAGCTATCAAGCTGCTTCAAGATTGTGTTCAGCTTGATCCAAACCACCAGAGCGGCATATATAACCTGGGCATAGCTCTAGCTCTGGATAACAGGTATGAAGAAGCTGTGGCACACTATAAGGAGCTTCTCAGTATCAGCCCAAACTACCCGGGTATTTACACGGCAATGGGGCAGGCGTATTTCGGCAGCTACGCAAAGCATAAGGATATAGTTAACAGACGATTCACTCAATCAACCAATTTGTTGATGCGTGCAGTCAGCCAGAATCCCGAAGATACGGATGCGCTCTTCTCGTTGGGAAATGCATACTTATCCGAGGGTAACTCAGAAGAAGCCATTATCTGGTTGAATAGAGCGCTATGTGTTAGCCCATCATCGCCTGCCATTTATTTTGTGTTGGCCAAGGCATTGCTATTGGCAGGCCAGGAAATCCCGGCAAGGGATATGGCCAGCATAGCAATACTTATTGCATCAAAAGATGAGCCTTACTGGAATGAGCTGCAGGAGTTCATGGACGCACTTGAAGATCATCCCAGGGTAGCTCCTGAGGACTCGCAGGCTATCTGTGACCTAGACTGCGAGAATACATCATTGGATTACAACGTTTCCCAGATATCTATTGCAGAGGGTCATGTTGAGAACTGACAGGAGTAACATTAGCTCAGAAATTGGATTATCATATGGCCAGAGCCATATAGTAGCGAGAAACGAAGGGCCGCTGGGTGGAGATTTCTGCGATGTCTTTCATCCTATGCCGGGCCTGACATCAATAGTAATAGGTGATATATCAGGAAATGGTAGTTCATTCTCCCATATGGCATTAGAAATAGGAAAAACTCTGCGAATGCTTGCTTACAAAGACCCATCACCCTCGCATGTAATGACAAACCTTAACAACAAACTATACAGAGAGACCAGTCATGATGAGTTCATCAGTTTGTTCTACGGGTTATTCAATAAGACGGACAATAAATTAGTGTTTGCTAACGCTGGTCATGAGCTACCGCTATATTCCCCAAATCCGGGTTCCTCTGTACAGGAGATCACAGACCATAGTGTACTGCTTGGGGTTTTACAAAATACCAGCTATTTAGAACACGATATGAAATTATCTAGCGGAGATAGACTATTTCTTTATACCGATGGTGTGATCAATGCTGGGCATGGCGATTATGCAACATCGTTGGAGTCCTTAAAAACGTCTATCCTTAATAGTATGCATATTGCACCCGCGGATTTAGCAATCCGCCTAATTGCAAAAGTAAAACGGGGAAGTGGTGACCAAGTCAGGGATGATGCATCTGTACTTGTAGTATGCGTTGAGTAGCGTGCCCAATAGAAGTTCGCTGAGCAGCCAGGAGTGGCTCTCCAGCGATTTACTCAGAATGGTCCTCCTGTTTATTAAAGGGAGGATAGGTATTACAGTTGGTTAATGTATTTCCCATTTCCAGACGGTTAAAAGAAGACCCCATCGGTTATGTTGCCAAGCCAGCCAAGGCATGCAATTTGTACGCAGAGATAGAGTGCTAAAACTTAAGCCAGTTTCTACGTAGGATGGTGGACCAACCGTTCCCTTTCGATAAATTGGCTGGGAGATTCTTTCCTCGCAAGGCAACCCATAACGGCCATTATTTTGCATCCAAATCTAAGTAAATCCCTGGATCGGTCTTGCTGATCCCTTTGCAAGCATTTCTGTCCTCCTCTGCTGTTTCCTATTCAAGGTTATCGCCTACATTCTTCTATTGTAAGGCTCGGGACATTTTCGCTGAACAACAACACATAGCAAAAAACTGTTGACAAATATTGGAAGTTGATTTACTATTGCTTTGTGGGCACGTGCCCGCAAGGTGATAGCATTATGAAAAAAGCAAAATTACAAGATATAGCAGACCGTGCCGGGGTAGCTAGGTCTACCGTAGACAGAGCGCTCCACGGGCGCAGCAGGGTAAACGTAGAGACCAGAGACAAAATCCTGCGCATAGCTCGTGAACTGGATTACCATCCTGACCTGAGAGGGCGTGCGCTCAAGATGTCCAGCAGTTTCCTGGTTGGCATGGTTGTGCCTAACATTACCCAGTCATTCTATGCAGATGTTGTGCAGGGGACGGAAGAGTATCTGGAGAAGGCTGGGTATGGTCTAATGCTGTGCAATATAATCGGCGAGGAATGCACGCCCAGGTATGTATCCATGCTTGAGAGACACCAGGTTGACGGTATTATCTCCTGCGCAGAAGTGAAACACGGCTGGAATAACGGCCTCAGGGAACTTGCGTCCAAGGGGTTTCCTGCGGTCATGATAAACTTCAGGGTGGACGGTGTAGACGGCCCCGTGGTCTTTGTGAATCAGCGGAAGGGCGGCTACCTGGCTGCCATGCGTCTTATAGAAGCGGGGCATCGCAGGATAATGTTTCTGGGGGGCAGCCACGATTATTTAAATGATGAGCGTCTTTGGGGGTATAAGTCCGCCATGGATGAAGCCGGAATCCCCGTTTCGCCTGAGTTTATAGTGAGCATGGGTGACTGGACTACAGATGAATTTGATGCCAAGGTTGGCCCACTGCTTAAGGATAAGAGTACTGCACCTACCGCTGCTTTTGCCGTCTATGACATGGCGGCTTTCCGGTTGATTAGCTGGCTTAGGGGCCGGGATATTCAGGTGCCGCATAATTTCTCCGTGGTTGGTTTTGATGATCTCCCTTCGCTTACATGGTTTGCTCCTTGCCTGACCACGGTGAAGCAGAAGAAGAAAGAGATGGGGTATGCTGCGGCAGAACTCCTTATAAAAAGACTTGGCGGCGAGGAGCTTAAGGACGTACTGCTTGATGTTGAGTTGGTGGAGAGAGATACGATTGCTCCGCCGGACTGCCTTTAGAATCTATATACGACAGGAGAATGCTGGTGAAAAGTAAATATTTCATAATTAGCAATCAGCTTGCAGGGGTGTGCGTCTTCATTTTGATGCTTAGCACAATTATCGCAATATCTTCACTTGCGTCGACTTGCTCCTTTGCTGCGTCCGGCGATGGCGGCCTGCCGATAGCCGTGTGCGGGCGTGCGCCGTCTTCGCCTTTAATTGACGGCAGTCTGCAGGATGCATGCTGGAAGAATGCGCCGGTACTCTCAGATTTTGCCGCTATCGGCACCAGGAATTTGGCCAAGGGCAGAACCAGGGCGCTTCTTCTTCACGATGACAAATATCTCTACATTGGACTTCAGTGCGGCAGCCGCGTGCTTGAGAGCCGCCTGCAGCAGACCCATACTTTCAAGGCAGCTGTGAAGGATAACGATAACAGCAAGATCTTTAGGGATGATTCCGCGGAGATCTTCATATCATGCGGCAGCGAATCCGGCAAATACTATCACCTGGCAGTGAACGGCAACGGAGCCCTTTGGGATGCTCGCGGGCAGGAAACCCCGGACTCATGGAATTCAGGCGCCGTAGTTAAGAGCCGGATAGAAGAAGGGCAGTGGTGCGCAGAGATTGCCCTGCCGCTCAAGTCCATTGGGGCTTCGGGGCAGGATGGGCAGGCATGCAGATTCAACGTTTGCCGCAGTGATGCTTCAGAGAAAGAACTCTCTTCATGGTCTCCGGCGCTTGCCGGAAAGTTCGGCGATCCGGATATTTTTGGCTTTCTCAAGTTCTCAGACAGGATTCTTCCGGCGCGTTTCAACTTAATAACGGCAAGAACAGTGTTGTCTTTCAGGTAGATATAGCTGACGGCACACATGTACATCCCATCCACCTTGAAAAAACATGGCGCTGCAAGACGCCGGACAGGATGGCC
Source organism: uncultured Armatimonadota bacterium (assembly GCA_937875395.1). Taxonomy (GTDB): domain Bacteria; phylum Armatimonadota; class UBA5829; order DTJY01; family DTJY01; genus CALNCU01. The sequence goes on from CALNCU010000200.1 coordinate 10,639, forward strand.
TGTGTGACAGACAGCAATCTTGGCTCAGGCCTGCCCCCCGGCAGATATTCACTGCCGGGGGGATGGGGCGATGCAATAATCGGCAACTGCAATGACGGTGTACGCCTGCCGGATAGAGATATGTGTCTTGCCGGAAGCGCCATGACCCCGGTAGATAGCTTCCGCAACATTGTTCAGATGTTTAACAAGGAAATCGCTCTGGCAAGCAGGATATGTTCGGGGACTCCTGCACGAGTCATGAACCTGAACAAGGGGGAAATCTCTCCAGGAAAAGATGCCGATCTGGTGATTTTGGATTCAACGTTCAATGTACTTTATACCATAGCAGGCGGAACTGTAGTTTACGAAATCGGTATCCAGGAGAGTATTCGGTAAAAGTTGCAGATGAGCATAGGATTATTGCTGGAGCCATAAAACGCTGGGATGCTGATACCTTAAGATAGGCAATCCAAATGCATTACGCCCGTATCCGGCAGTGTATCAAACTATAGCTAAAACAAGTGAATATGGTGCATGGAAAGGATTTGTAATGAAAGACTTGGTTCCCGGACGGATGGGAGAGCATGTAAAGATTGGCGCAAGTGTGCCTGTTGGGCTGGACGGATGCAGACTGGTAAAAGAATTAAAACTGGGGAACATACTGCTTACCCTGCTTCCAACAGACAAGGAAGAGGCCATGAGGGTGGCAGAGTACTGCCGGGAGAATGGGCTGTACCTTATATGGAGCGAATTACTCTACAGAGGAAGTAAGAATCTTTGCTGGGCTGCAAGAAGACGCATGGCAAGGGGAGATTTCTATTCCAAAAAAGAGCTTGAAGATATCTGCCGCACGGCCGGGAAATTCTACCTGGGCCGCATGACAATAGGCGAGGCGGGCGGAATGCTCTACTGGCCTAAGGAATATACCATAAATCGCAGAGGCGGCGAATGGGATGCGCTGCCCTCTGCAGATACGGCAGATATTGCAAAACAGGCGTACGTGGATTGCCTTAAATCCGTGATAGCTTACGAACGGGAAAAGCTTGGAAGTGGGCCGCTCTGGGATGTGGATGCCAGCAATACATTTAAATACCATCTTGAAGCAGGGGTTGACATGCCGCTTTTAGAGCAGATGCCGGGCGATTCTGCTCTCATGATGGCAAGCCTGAGGGGTGCGGCAAAAGCATACGGAAAGCCCTGGTCTGTTCACGTGGCCATGTCATGCTACGGAGGAGTCAATCTTGATAGATTATGGCTCAAACGATGGAAGATAAGCCTGCTCTTCGATTACATCGCCGGGTGCAGCCTAATATACCCGGAATCCGGACACTTCACATATGACCAGACAGTAAAACAGTTTGGCTTCAGCAGTTCGGAGATGCTTGAGGCCAGGCGCATACTAAGAGAATTCAACCAGTTCTCCCAGATACACTCCCGCCCGGTTGGCGGCCCCAGGGTAAAACTGGGGATAATCTACGGAAACCTGGACGGCTACCCCGGCCTCTGGAACAAGTACGCATGGGGGCAGTATCATGACGGCAAGTGGCAATTTGGCCCGGCGGAATACGGATGGGAACTCCTGGATGATATCCATAAAAAAGGCCGGTGGGATGATGAGAACATACAGGGCGGCACAGACTTCTACGGCAACCCGCCCTACGGACAGTATGATGTAGTCCCAATTGAAGCTCCCATTGATATTTTAAGGGAGTACTCCGCGCTGGTATTCCTTGGCTGGAATACCATGACAGAAGAGATATACCAAAAACTCTGCTCCTACGTGAAAGAGGGCGGGCATCTCTTTATGAGCGTACCGCACCTGAGCACGGAAACAGACAGAGGCAAAGAAATAAAACTCCTCAGAGATGGCGATCTGCGTGAACTCTTTGGATTGATCGTAAAGGGCAGGGGGCAAGACGGTGTGGCCGGAATAAAAACCATTAAGCACTCAAGCCTCCCTGAATACAAAATGCCCGTATGGAGAGTTCAGACAGACCCCAGGTTTCTGGGGGATAGGTCGCTGGCCCAGGTGGAATTGCACGGCGCAAGGGTACTCTCCGGTTGGTCGGATTTCTACGTGCAGACAGAGGAAGATGTTGAGCGCCATCCCGTACTCACGGAATACAGCCTGGGCGCGGGCAAGTCCTTCCTGCTCTGCTCCTGGGATTATCCCGGGGATAAGGGATGGGCGCCATACATGAAAGACCTGCTGAGAATCATCTCGTACGGCGAACAGGGCGATATAAGAGTTATCTCCGGCGATAAGATAAGGTACGCAGTCTATGACGGCAAACTCCCCGGTAGCGGCAGCATAGAGGTTGCCTACATTGTGAACACAGAGTATGATACTCCTCAGATTGTAGATCTTTGGATCAAGGGTAAACTATGCCGGCGCATACTTGTAGAGCCTTCAGAGATGCGGCTGGCATATATCTTAAATGACATAGTCATCTCTCCGGAAGACCGCGGAGTGGAGCTTGAAGGCTACGGGCAAGATGGCACGAGATGCCGGATAAGCATGTTTTCCAGGTCTACAGGAAAGATCCAGGTGTTTAATATAAGTGATAACCCTGTAACAGTGAGTGTTAACGGCCGGGATATTACCGTCGGCGCGGATGAAAGCGGCATAGTAGATGTAACCTGCCGCATAGACCCCGACCGACCGGAGTTCTATGCAGAGGATTTCCTGAAAGAACCATCCGTAGATCACTTGCGGAGGGACGGTTCCGGCAATGATGGAATGGCGTGGACGGGTAGAACGCCGTACTGAGGTTTCCTTGTTGATAAGCAAGGAGATTCGATATACAGCTAGACGTAATGCCGGCATATAAGGTTCATAGCCACCGAATGAAGGGAGTAAATATCCGTATCATTCTCCGTTCCGTAAGATATTTGAGCATGAAGGGATTTCCTTATGTGAGAAACTTTATTTCGCAGTGTGGTGGAGCAAGCGTGCCCTTTCGATAAATTGGCTGGCAGTTTATTGCGAAGAAACAGGCTTAATTTACTTTCTACTCCCGCTTGCTACATTTTGTTGTATAATATAAAACGCAACTGACAAGTTGGTTGTGAAATTATACCATTATGGGCTGAGTTGCCAAGTAAGCTACTTAGATGAACGCTCCAGACTAAAAGGCATATTACAAATGGGCATAACTGAACGTGGAATAGAAACAAAATTAAAGTTGCTGCAGGCTGCAATAAATGAATTCTCCGAAAAGGGGTTCCATGGAGCCCGGGTAGATGCAATTGCCGATGCAGCGGGGGTTAACAAGCAGCGGGTTTATGCATACTTTCAAAGTAAGGAAAACCTTTTTGCTGAAGTGCTGAAGCACTGCTTTGAGCTGATTACGCAAGAAGAGGAGTCCTTCCGCAATCTAACAGATCAGGATATTCCCGGCATGGGCGAAACCATCCTGCGGCGTTATATGGATTTCCATGAAAGATATCCATATTTCTGGCGTTTGATTGCATGGGAAAACCTGGATGGCGGAAAACACTCTTACAGGCTCAAGGATGTGCGTAGAAAAACGTTTGCACATCTTAAACATCTATATGAAACCGGGCAGGAGAAGGGACTGTTCAAATCTGGAGTATCATTTGAATCTTTTATCTTCGCTCTTTCCGCACATTCTTTCTTCTACTTTGCCAACCAGCATACAATGTCGGAGACTCTGGATTTGGACTTGTTCAATCCTGAAGTCCGCGAGAGGATATTAACCGAAAACCTGGAACTGATGTCACTCTCCAAAGCAAGAGACATTGGCGAATAATTGGTAAATCTCTTTCCTTTAAATTTTCCTTGACATGAGCAGTATTTGGTGATAATATGCAACCAACTGGTTGGTGTTATAGTTGTTCGGTTTGTTGCCAAATACCATTAGGTAATCAGTCTCTTTCAAATACGTATTTACGTTATGCAGCCATTCTTATCTGTAGGCGCATGCAGTAATGAATTTTCTAATTAACAACCAATAGTTTTAGAGGCAATCTCAATGAAAAGCAGTTTACCGGCGGAACCCGGCAAAATCTTTGACATCCACGTGCATCTCTTGGCCCAGCCGGAAGCAGACGCGGAGTTCCTGCAGTTTGCGCACGAATGGAGAATGCCCTTCGCCATCTCCTGCCTGGGCCCGGACGGCTCCATGATCCCGAATCCCACCGTGGATGAGGTACGCAGAGCAAACGATAAGGTGCTGGGATTGATGGAGCAGGAGCCCGGAATGGCATACGGCTTCTGCTATGCAAACCCCCTGCATGGGCAGCAGGCGCTGGATGAAATCAGAAGATGCATCTCCGGCGGAATGGTGGGCATCAAGCTCTGGATAGCCTGCCCCTGCAGCCGTGAGGAAGCATTTTCAATCTTTGAAGAATCCATCGCCCTGGGCGTCCCCGTCCTGCAGCACGCCTGGAAGCGCATAGACAAGCCGCTCCCCGGAGAATCCGTCGCATCTGATGTGGCCGCCGCAGCAAAGAAGTATCCGGATGCCCGGATAATCATGGCGCACCTGGGCTTCAACTGGCGCATGGGAATGGATGCCATAAAAGATTGTTCCAACGTATGGACGGACACATCCGGCATTGATCCGGAGATGGGTTCCGTGGAGTATGCCGTGCAAATGCTGGGAGCAGACAGAGTACTCTACGGCTCCGATGCCCCCGGCAGAGACACCCTGGCACAGCTAGGAAAAATCCCGGCCGCAGAAATCTCTCATAAAGATAAAGAGAAAATCCTCCACCAGAATGCAGAGAAGCTGCTTAATATCGCGGAGGCAGAGCAATGATAATAGACTTCAACGCCCACGCAGGCGCCTGGCCGGAGCAGCACATATCAGTGGATAAGGACAGACTGCTCCACCTTATGGATGAATCCGGCATAGACATGGCAGTAGTCTCTAATATCGGTGAAGCCATGGGGGGAGGCAGCGGCACCGATCTCAAGCATGAGAGACTCATCCCATTCCACACCGTCCGCCCGGATACGGACATAAAATCACTCAACGGCCATGTGAAGGGAGTACGGGTATATCCCACCTATCATGCCTGGGGCTTCTCCGGCAGCAGATGGGCCAATCTCCTTGAACGGGCAGAAGGGGAAGGGTGGATTGTTCAGGTTTATCTCAGGTTAAGGGACCCAAGGGCGCTTCTGCAGCAGGTGGCATTAGCTGATGTAATGCAATCCCTGAGTGACGCCATAGAATCAAGTTGCTATGTCAGGTTAGTAATTACCGGTATGAACTTCTTTGAGGCAGAGAGTTATCTTCCGCTGCTCAGGCGTAAGAACGTCTGGTTTGAAATCTCTCATCTGCAACATCCCATGGCGCCGCTGGATAAGTTGGCAAGGAAGATAGGCTCCTCCCGTATGCTTTTCGGCACGAACACGCCGTTTTTCTACCCCTTTGTAACAACATTCCGCACCATGCATTCCGGGCTGTCGCAGGAAGAGATGAACCGGATACTCTCCGGTAATGCTCTGAGTCTCTTAGACATGTGAATCCTGCCGATACCTGCAACGTGCATACAATCGACCTAAGGAGAAGATCAATGAAGAACCTGAACATAACAAAATCCCTGGAACTTTACGATAGGGCAGCTAAGCTCATACCTGCAGGAACACAGACCTTAAGCAAGAAGCCCGAGATGTTTGCGTTTGGCGCATTTCCAATCTATATACAGAAGGGCAAGGGCTGCTATGTATGGGATGTGGACGGAAACCGGTATCTGGATTACATAGGCTCGCTCGGCCCCATCATACTGGGATACGCGTACCCCGCGGTGAATGATGCAGTACGTGCGCAACTGGAGGATGGCAGTATATTCTCACTTCCGCATCCGCTGGAGGTTGAGGCGGCACAGGCTGTTGTGGATGTGGTACCCTGCGCGGAGATGGTGCGCTTCCTGAAAACCGGCGCAGAAGCTACATCCGCCGCTGTCAGAATTGCACGCGGATACACTGGACGGGAGGTAGTAGTCACATCCGGCTACCATGGCTGGCTGGATACCTGGACGGCAGCACAGCCTGCACCCAGCGACCGTGGCATACCCAAAGCATATAAGGAATCCATCGCATCCTTCACCTTTGGAGACTATGATTCAGAGTCATCTCTGGAGGCGGTGCTGAACAAACACAAGGGCAATGTAGCCTGCATTATGACGGAAGCCACTTCCTATGCCGGTACCGACTGGAAGGATTACCTGCAGTGGATGAGAGACCTGGCGGATAAGCATGATGTGCTACTGATCTTCGATGAGATTGTCACCGGATTCCGGATGGCGCTGGGCGGCGCACAGGAATACTTTGGGGTTATACCAGACATCGCCTGCTTTGCCAAGGGCATTTCAAACGGCCTGCCAGTTGCAGCAGTGGTCGGGAAGAGAAAGTACATGGAGGCAGCCGCAGACCTGGTAATAACCTCCACATACGGAGGAGATGCTCTCTCCCTGGCGGCAATAATGGCAGCCATCAAAGAATATCGGGAGAAAGATATCTTCACCTGCATAAGGCAAACTGGTGAACGCCTTATCTCTGAACTAAACAAACTGGCATTCAGCATAGGCCTCAAGTTACAGTTCAGGGGCTACCCGCAGATGAGCACATTTTCCTTTGGTTATGATGATCCTGCAGTTAACCAGGATCTTATGACCCTACTTCTGCAAGAGATGGCCAAGCGAGGCATTCTTCTGCGCCGGGGAGGCCTGGTATTTATTACCTACTCACATACTGATGTGGATATAGATATAACCATAGGCGCTGCACGAGAGGTATTCCCAATACTAAAAGACGCCCTGGATAGAGGCAATATAAAGAATTGCCTGCTGGTTGAGAAGGTATCCCAGGGTATACGCAGATTCTAAAGGCTGAAAACAGGCTCTTGCCGTTTAAAATTTGTACACAGGACAGGTTTTAATGAATCTTCCAAAGTATGCATGGCAGGAAAGGTAAAGGTCATGATAAATTCCCCATATCCGTTTGAATCCGAATGGAAAAAGATCAAGAACAAGCTGGAGAGTTCACCTGCTTCGAAGCCGAGTGGCATAACACGTGATACATATCTGGACATGGCAGAAAAGATAGTCCGCGAACTCTGCCCGCTGCAAAACGAAGAGGGCCTGATAACAGACCCATACCTGCCATGCGACATACATAGAGAACTCATATCCTCGGCTAGATTTATTGGTGCGCTTGGGCAGTTGATAAAGGCCGGCAGATGCCTGGATTTGAGGCAGCAACTCTTTGCCGCAGTCCAAGTCTGCTTCCATCACTGGGCCGAACCAAAACGTGCTCCGGAGTTCCGCGTAAAAGAGTTAATCTATGCCTGGGAGGCGATGGAAGGATATCTTTCGCCTTCAGATAAGGTACGGTGGGAAGAATCTTTAAAGAACTATGACCCGGCTGCATGCTATGCAACCTTTGTTTATGATATGCATAATAATTTTACCACCTTTGCCCTGATAGGAGAGTTCCTTAGATACAAGCACGGTTTCATACAGGGAATAGAGATGGTAGAGGGCTTGATAGAAGATCAGATCAGCCGGGACTTGTTCACCGCAGCCGGGCTGTATAAAGACCCCGGCGTGCCCTTAACCTACTCCACAGTAGTAACCCAGCAGTGGGATTTTCTGCTCAAACTGGGATATGACGGGAAGTTTGCATCTGCCGTAGATGAAATAGTGCGCCGTGCCGGACTTACCACCCTTCTTATGCAATCCACCACTGGCCAAGCCCCGTTCGGCGGCAGGAGCAACCAGTACCAGTTTGTTGAAGGGCATCTGGCATGCTTCTTTGAAACCAGGGCAAGCTACTATGCAGGCATGGAGGACAGCATCATGGCAGGCGCCTTCAAGCGGGCTGCGCACAAGGCGGCCGAGTGCGCTCTGCCCTGGATTATGGAGATGGCGCCCCCACGCTGCATCAAATACGCCGGAGATCCGGCGCTGGGCCACGGGCACGATGGTTACGCTTCTTACATAGGCTATGCATCGCTCGCAGCCTCCCTTTTTGCAACTGCATGGCATCTCTCAGACGAATCCATCGAAGAGCGGTATGCGCCTTACGAAATATGCGGATACGTGCTGGACCTGAATGCGGACTTCCATAAGACCATGGCCGCCTGCTCAGGATACTTTGTAGAAGTAGAGACTAGGTCAACTGGGCATCGGTATGATTCCACCGGACTCGGCAGAATACACAAAAGCGGTATCTTGGGCGAAACTGCAATCTCTGGCACAATCATAGCGAATCCGGATTACTCAATGGGTGCCGGAATACAGGCGCCTAAGAAAAACCTTGCCTTCGGTCCCGGCTGGAAGAACTCCGCAGGCGATGAGTTCAGGCTGGCAGATTTCGGCTCGGAGATAGCCGATGTTCAAACAATCATGCTCAAGGAAGAGCCGGGTATAGTCTCATTCCAAATTATATACAAGGGAGAGTTCGGCGGAGTTCAAGAGGTAAAGGAAGAATACACGCTTACGCCCCAGGGCCTGCAATATGAGTTCCAACTGGCTGGTTCATACCGGGAATCATACATGCTTGTGCCACTGCTGGAGAATGATGGCGAACTATCTTCCGTGATAAGCATGGAAGACGGGAAACTGCAAGTATTATACAGGGGATTTATGTACACAGTCTCTGCAAACGGCAGCGCAAAGACCTGCCTGCTCAAGGATGAACACTTATCAAACCGGAATGGAACCTACGCAACAGGCGTAATCCATGCCGGAAAGGTGCAGGCGGCGCTTACCCTTATTCCTTAAATACTAAAAAGCATAGGAGATATTTGCATGCTAAACTCAATCCCGAACGCCGATATGCTGGACCAAATCCTGAGCGAGCCTACTGAAGGCGTAGTAGATACTCTAGGCAGGCTCGATGGCGATATCATCATACTGGGAGCCGGTGGAAAGATGGGACCCACACTTGCCCTTATGGCAAAACGGGCATCGGGTATGGCCGGAAAGAGTCGCAAAATCATAGGCGTATCCCGGTTCTCGGATGAGAGACTTTTGGCTCAACTAAATTCTGCCGGAATAGAAACCATCAAATGTGACCTGCTCAACTGGGGCGAGTTGGAATCGCTCCCGGATGCGTCCAACGTAATCTACATGGCAGGCATGAAGTTCGGTTCAACAGGTAATGAATCGCTGACATGGGCCATGAATACATATCTTCCCGGAATGGTATGCCAAAAATATAGAAGCAGCAAGATAATCGCATTCTCATCCGGCAACATATATGGGTTGACCTCCATAGTCCACGGCGGTTCGGCAGAGAGCGATGCTCCCAATCCCACCGGCGAATATGCCATAAGCGTCCTCGGCAGGGAGCGAATGCTGGAACACTTCAGCAAAACCCTGGATATACCCGCGGCCACCATCCGGCTCAACTATGCAACAGAACTAAGGTACGGAGTGCTGGTAGACCTGGCCGTCAAAATTGCTAACGGAGAGCCTGTAGACCTTACCATGGGAAACGTAAACGTTATCTGGCAGGGAGATGCCAACGCCATGATATTAAGAACCTTCGATCACGTATCAACTCCGCCGTTTATCATAAACATAGCCGGGCCGGAGACGCTCAGCATCCGCCGTGTGGCAGAGCAGATGGCATCCCTCATGCATAAAGAAGTAAAATTTACCGGTACAGAATCCCCGGATGGAATCTTAAGCAACGGGCATCTTGGACACAAACTCTTCGGTTACCCAAGAACAAGCATAGGCGAAGTAATTGAGTGCACGGCAGACTGGGTAATGCGCGGCGGAGAGATTCTGGGAAAGCCCACCCACTTTGAAACCCGCGACGGAAAGTTCTAGAGAGGGATAACCATGACATCAATAGACCATGTAATACATAACACTCTCCGGCAGGGAGTAGCCATACCCGCTCAACCACTTGCACTCACAAAAGAACGCAAACTGGACGAGCGCCGCCAAAGAGCGCTGTGCCGGTACTATATAGCAGCCGGCTCAGGCGGCTTGGCAGTAGGCGTACATACAACTCAGTTTGCCATACGAGACCCAAAGATAGACCTCTTCCGCCCGCTCCTGGAACTGGTGGCAGAAGAAATAGACAGAGCCGACCGTACCCGAGACCTGCCGGTAATAAGAATCGCCGGGATATGCGGCAAAACCGGGCAGGCGGTTGCAGAAGCGGAACTCATTCGCAGCACGGACTACCACGCAGGACTCCTCAGCCTGGCCGCCTTGCCGGATGCTTCCGAAGACGAACTTATTTCACACTGCAAGAGGGTATCGGAAATAATATCGGTTATAGGATTCTACCTGCAGCCTGCCGTGGGCGGAAGAGTACTAGGGTATTCCTTCTGGAGAAAGTTTGCAGAAATAGAAAACGTAGTGGCAATAAAGATGGCCCCGTTCAACCGCTACCAGACCATAGATGTAGTACGCGCAGTGGCAGAATCCGGCCGGGATGACATAGCCCTGTACACCGGAAACGATGATAACATAGTGATGGACCTCCTTACCTCCTACAAATTCGCCACGGGCGGCCAACAGGTTGAACGTAGAATTGCAGGAGGACTGCTTGGGCACTGGTCTGTATGGACACAAAAAGCCGTGGAACTGCTGAACAGGTGCCATGATGTAGTAAACAAAGGCGGCCATATTTCTGAAGACCTGGTGCGCAGAAGCATAGAGGTAACGGATTCAAATGCCGCCTTCTTTGATGCGGCAAACGGCTTTGCCGGATGTATTGCCGGTCTTCACGAGGTATTGCGCCGTCAAGGTCTACTTGAAGGCATCTGGTGCCTGGACCCAAACGAAACGCTCGGCCCGGGCCAAAAAGAGGAAATAGACAGGGTATATGCAGCCTATCCGCACTTAAACGATGATGCATTCATCCGTGAGCACCTGGATGAATGGCTGAACGGATAGATCGCTTACGAGGTATAAGTTGAAACCTGAGAATTTGAAAGAACTGGTGAAGGAAGATCGCCTTATAGATAACTTTCTGAGATTGGCTGCCATGAACAGTCCGCCCCTGCATGAAGGAGAGATAGCCGACCTCCTTGAATCCGACCTTAGGAAGCTGGGATTCAGCGTAGTACGAGACAACGCAGGCATGGAGACCGGCGGGGAGACGGGCAATATCATAGCAACAAAGAAGGGTTCCATCCCCGGCGCGGTCCCCATCCTGCTAAGCGCCCACATGGACACAGTGGTTCCTACAGACGGCTGGGGATATCGGATAGAAGACGGCGTAATACACTCAAACGGAAACACCATCCTGGGTGCGGATGACAAGGCCGCACTGGCATCTATATTAGAGGCGATGCGCGTAATAGAAGAAACCGGCATGCCTTATGGAGACATACAGGTAATTCTCAGCATAGCAGAAGAACCGGGCCTTATGGGACTCAAGCACCTGGATTTCAGCCTAATTACCGCAAAATACGCCTTCGTATACGACGTAGACGAGCCGGTAGGAAGCATAATAACATCTGCACCATATCACTACCGCATCTCAGCCAAAATACACGGCAGGTCCGCACATGCCGGAATGAACCCCGAAGACGGCATAAGCGCCATATCCATAGCAGCAAAAGCCATAACGGAAATGAAACTCGGCCGCATAGATGAAGAGACCACTGCAAACATAGGCATAATCAACGGAGGCTCAGTTGTAAACATGGTGCCGGATATATGCAATGTAACGGGAGAAGCAAGGAGCCTCAAAATAGAAAAGCTTGAGGCTCAGGTACAACATATGCATGAAACGTTTGCCAATGCCACCCGAATGCACGGCCAGGAGTTCGAGTTTGACATAAACCGCTGGTATGATGGCTACTCGCTGGAAGAATCCTGTCCGGTAGTTCAGATGGCGGCAAGAGCAGCAGAGAAGATGGGCATAACCTCCCGGATATGCAGCACCGGAGGCGGGAGCGATGCCAACATCTTCAACGCAAAAGGAATACCGGCAGTGGCTTTGGGCATAGGCTACCGAAATGCGCATTCAGTGAAAGAGTGCATAGCCATATCTGAGCTTGCAAAGAGCACAGAGTTCATGCTTGCAAAGATACTTGTGGCGGCGGATGTAGCAAAGACACCCAATTCGGATACATATCTCGCTGCGCCATATCTGCGATAGAGATCAGGCTGCGCCTTATCTTGAGGGGCTACGGCCCCTCTTCCCGACAAGAAAGCGGCTAGGATTCGATTTTACGCGCCTCTGCCCCTCGCACGGC
>CALNCU010000201.1 GCA_937875395.1 uncultured Armatimonadota bacterium
ATCAGAAATATCAACCTTTACCCTGTAAGCATAAAATGCCACCATTCCTGTAGCAGGCACAACATTTTCCACTTTGCCGATAAGTACACCATCCTTATACACCGCAGCCGTACTGTCTTTTACTGATATTTTGAAAGTACTCCATGGCACCTTCTCTCCAACCTCCATAGGCTTGGGAAGATTACCCAGGAAATCATGCCTTGTTGTCTTTTTATCGACGTTTTCAAGAAAGACTACAGCGCTTCCACGGCAATACAGGCGAAGCCCGGAAGTCGCCTTCCCCAAAACACCATTATTACGCACAAATATGCTGAAATGCTGGTCTTTAGGGTTAATTTCAAGGCGTTTTATCTTAAACTCCACCTCATAGTCTTTCCAATTGGCATCACCAACGGAGAATACTGCATTCTCTATGGTCTTGCTATCTTCGGCAATGTTGGCAGTGTTTTTGGAATGCAATACACCGCCCGATACCTGCCATTCATTCGGATTAAGGTTCAACTTCTTTATAGCGGCGGCACTGTCTTTAAAATCTTCATTAAACATAATCACATCGCCAGCAAAAGAAGAGCTGTATATACACAGCATGCAAGCCATAATTAAACCAACAACCCATTTTTTCATACTCTTAACCCCCTTTGTATTTTATGCATTAAAGCCTGTACTGCCGGCAGTTGCATTTTTATGCTTTATATCCGAGCGGAAATACATACCGTGATTAAACCTCTAGTTTGCATATGACTATATAAGACAAAACATTAATCAGCGGGCCAATATTTGTTTGACGGAGCACCAAATTCGGCTTTTACATAAGCATCACCCTTCGTTGATGGATTATCCCAACGAACATGGCCGTCAACAAAGAGGATATTGAGTCCGCCGTTGTGCCGCTCATCCAGTTGTGTTCTAAGATAAGTATCCCAAACATTTGTATACCAGGGTTCCACACACTGAAAAAGCCACCATCCGGGCTTGCAATCTACTACAAGAGCCATTGTTGACGGGGACGGGCACCTATCTATTCGCCTGGGTAAATAGTTAGCGCCATAACTGTAATAAGGACTGTAACCTATCAGCGGGTATGCATAACTAACCAGTGTCTGCGAATTGCTTGCACCCACTACCTCCATGTATATCGTGGTATTGGTATCGGCAGGGCATGCAAAGACACTATTCCTTCCCTTGTTGCGTCCGTTTCCGTTATGAATATAGGGAGAAATTGTACCTGGCCAGAATACTATTACACCGGGGGTATTGTTGTAGCTAATGGGCAGATATCCGTCATAATCCTGCACATATGTCTGTATTGCCAAGCCTATCTGTTTGAGATTACTCTGGCATGTAGACTGCCTGGCTTTGTCTCTGGCTTTTGCAAATACCGGGAACAGTATTGCAGCCAAGATTGCTATTATAGCAATCACAACTAGGAGCTCTATCAAAGTAAACCCTCTTCTCTGATTGTTAAACACTTAATACCTCCTTATGCGAATAAGCGCCGCTGCCTCCCGGTAACCCGGGAGGCCATCATAGGAACTGAACTCAAAGCTTCCAAGGAATAGTTGCTGCTTACCTTGAGTTCTTACTTTTTATCGGCGGTGGAAAATACCGTAACCTTAAGATCAGAAACATCAATCTTTACATTGTATGCAAAGATTGCCAGCATTCCGCTGGAAGGCACCACATTGTCTACATTGCCGATAAGCGTGCCATCCACATACACTGTGGCCGTACTGCCTTTTACCACTACCTTAAACGTGGTCCATGAAGACTTCTCCCCAACCTCCATAGGCTTGGGAAGATTGCCCAGAAAATCATGCCTTGTTGTCTTTTTATCGACGTTTTCAAGAAAGACTACAGCGCTTC
>CALNCU010000202.1 GCA_937875395.1 uncultured Armatimonadota bacterium
TGGGGATTTTGAGGACAGATCAATAATAAGATACAGGGCTTGACACCGGTGTTATAATAGTATATCTTTCTTGACAGCCATCTGGTTTCGTGTTAGTATGCAATTGGGATGTATAAAATGCATGCTGAAATAGCTCTCAGCTCTTGACAGTGAGCATGAATAGTTTGCGCAATAGCTACATCTGTTTTATGCTCTCTTGATTACTAGCCATAGAAATAATCTGAGAATGAAAAAGGAGCGAAACCAAGAATGGCCGATTTTGAGCTGCCTTTGACTAGTGCTAATGATGTTATTATCTCTTTGATATACCAATCTGCTATTAAACTTGAAGAGGTTTTAGAGGGCGACGTATTATCTTATTCAGGCCCGATTGTACCTCCAATAGATGGTATGATAAGAGATGCACTTGAAGCAAGGAAGGAAAAACGATCTAAGCTCCTATTTATCTTGCAAACACCGGGAGGTTTTTTAGAACCGGTAGTCCGAATTGTTGAAATAATCCGCCACCATTATGCATATGTAGACTTCATCGTGCCTGATCATGCTTTTTCTGCTGGTACAGTATTAGTACTATCTGGCGATGAAATATATATGGATTATTTTTCTGTTTTGGGCCCAACAGATCCACAGGATGAACTTCCAGATGGCAAGTTGATACCGGCTCTTGGATATCTTGAGCAATATGAGAAATTGCTTAAGAAAGCAGAGGATGGCGAAATCACTACTGCAGAGATGACCGTGTTAGTACAATGCTTTGACCTAGGTCGGCTTCAGATGTATGAGCATGCCCGAGAACTTGCAAAAACATTACTCAAAGATTGGTTGCCGAAATATAAGTTCAAAGATTGGATTAAGACGGAAACCAATGGATTGGAAGTCGATGAAGCTATGAGGCAAGCTAGAGCAGACGAAATCGCTGATAAGTTGAGTGATACCAAGACATGGCATTCACACGGACGAGGGATCGGTATGAAAATACTGGAACGAGATTTAAACCTCAAGATAAATGATATTGAGACAGACCCGGATATAAAAGACGCAATTCGTAATTTCAATGGTTTATTGGCGGATTTTGCGGGTAAAATGGGATATGCAACGTTTCTGTATACACCTAATCGGTTAGTTGTTCCATTTTGAGTAGAACAAGGGGGGCGTAACATGGATATGATACTAATAGAAGAGCTTTTGAATAAGAATCCTCAAGTAAATAAAGATATGCTTGAGAAGTCTTTAGAAGCAGCACAAGAGGTGCATGCGACTGGGGTAAAATGTGCTTGTATTTCTGCTACACCGCCTATTGATCCCTATTCTATAAATAGGGTAATTCGTTCTAGTAGAAAAACACAATCTCGAAGTTTTACTACCAGGTGTCCTGCATCGGTATTATTTCAAGGACGTAAACTTCGTAGAACTGTATAAGTTGTATATGTTCCATATTGTCGCCGAGGATTCTAACGCAGGTACAAGGCAGCATTAAGACTTCAGATGGAGAATATCAGCATATAAGTGATAGCAACTCATAAATAAACCGTTTTACAAAAAACCACATACACAAAAAAGGCATCCTTCGGGGTGCCTTTTTTATTTGCAAAGGAGGACTCCATGCAAGAACCAAAAAGAGATAATACCTTAGATAATGTAGCGGGCTATGTGGCAAACCGCGTGCAGCGGGTGATAGCCCGGATGCAGGTCCGCGGCTTTGACCCCATTGTATTTGAGGGCAAACGAAGCAGCCAGCGCCAACGGTGGCTGTACGGGCAGGGCAGAAGCAAGTTGCAGTGCATGAAAGCGGGCATATCCCCGGCTTACTCGCGCCCGGGCAGTATAGTCACTAAAACTTTAGATTCCAAGCACATACCGGGCAAAGCTGTGGATATAATAAGTAAGTCTAGATTGTGGAGCAATCCGGCTTTCTTTGCAGCCCTCAAGCAGGAGGCTGCAAAAGAGAATCTGCACACACTTGGCTTTGAACAATGCCATCTTGAGTGGCGGGGGTAGGGGCTATACCAAAACAGCCCGTTTGGTACGCTTATGCGGGCGGTATCTATTATTTTGATTGCGTATTTCCAATCCCTTAGCGGTTAGTCTGTAAGCCGGTTGCAGATTGTATGTATTATGTACGGTAGCAGTCTTATTGCATGTACTCCATTAAGTCATTAATTGATACTGGCGGCTTGGCCATTAAGTCTATGAGGATTCTCCTTGCCTCATGCTGCGCCGCTCTTATGTATTCACACATGCCCCCCTCCACTTGCTCAGTGCTTTATTCCTTTAAGATGTTTTTCTTCTTCCTCTTCAATGTCCTGTAGTATTTTGCGCAAAGAGACCTCTGATATTTTATGCCTGTCCCTTAGTTCTACATCTTGGGGTATACGCCCGGACGTCATATTGCTAATCATCGTCTGTGACGTGCCCATCTTCTTGGCAACGGCTCGCTGGCTTTTATCATTGAGCGCCTCAAGTACATCATCTGCAAATCTTTTGCTGTACGCCATGCTGTCCTCCTTTCGTGAAACCGACACTATTGTTGTTTCCAGTATAACAGGAAAAAAATAGTGTGCAAATCTTTTGCAAAAACTATTGACAACATTGGTATTTTCGGGTACTATACAATTGTGATGCCAACAACATTGGTTCAACACGGAGGATAAGAGAATGCTTACTACAGGCAAGCTTAGTATGCCGAGAGAGGAGCTTCGGGGATACGTCCGCAAGCGGCTCAAGGCGGACAAGAAACCGGCAACCATTGCCAAAGAATTGGGAGTCTCCTACAACTACCTGTACCGCAGGCTACGGATGTACGGAATGTTTTTCCGGCCTGAACTGATAGACCCTATTGAGTCACAGGAGGCCGCCCGATGAGCCGCAACCCCGGCACCATAGTCCGCAAAGACCCGGACAAGAAGGACGTGATAAGCGTTGCAGAAGCAGCCCGACGCATGGACTGCTGCGAATCCACGGTCAGGGAGTTCATCCGTCGTGGGAGCATCCCCGCTATAAGGCTTGCGCCCAAACGTGTGGTAATCCCACGAAAGGCGTTTGAGCGGATGCTGGAATACGGCATGGCCGCCCTGCAACCTCCGCCAGTTGTGGATGTCGTGGAAGTTGCAAAGGAAGTGCAAAAAGGGATGATACAAGCCCAAATTAAAGCGCTGGAGATGCAGCTTAAAGGGTTGGAAAATTCGCAACCCGCCTAACGGCATGAGCATACTAAGCACTAGCTCACAAAGAAGGAGCACTACAAAAATGGCAACGGAGACAACGGTTAAACGAATGAGACGGGCACTGGATGCCTGTATCCTGGCAGGCTACCACATACGGCCTTGGGGCTGCGCTCCGCTGGACGAGGATGAAGTGGCAAAAGTCAGACAGATGCGGACACATGCAGATTTACAGGGCAAGGCGGCGCTCAGCGAACTCATAGCCGCCAATGATGAGGTGTTGGCGGAGATTGGGAGGGGCGAATGAAAGAGCTACTTCTGATAGCAATACTGGCTGTTGGTCTGATCATTACGCCCTCAATAGTGGTGTTCATATGGGCATGGAAAATGACACGGAAGCACCAGAAGGATTACGGATACGATAACCGGCTCTTCGAGGAGGACAGGAGATGAAAATTACGCTTATGGATGCAGTAGAGGTAATTGGGATTCTGACCGTGGGATATGCGCTGGTGTTCATGATGGCGCTGTGTGGTTGATTAACAACAAGGAGGAGGAGAGAGCAAATGGCTAAATCAAAGTACAGCTTGATACTGAGAACCTGCCACGCGGATTTTACCTCATACGGCGGCGGGTTCAAGTGGCCCAAAAAGGGGCCTGTATCATGCCCGGATTGGGACTCCAAGCCTGTATGCGGCCACGGGCTGCACGGGCTGTTGTGGGGAGAAGGCAACGGCGAGCTGCTTAACTGGAATAGTGGTGCAGTCTGGCAGGTTGTGAGGGTATTGACTGCCGAGATTGTGGAAATCGACAAGGCGAAGGTTAAATTTCCGGGCGGAACAGTACTCTATAGCGGAACGCGCGACAAGGCGACTGCTTACATATACGAGCACGGCGGAGAGGGCAAAAGGATAGCGGGCCTTATGGTAACAGGAGGCGATTGCTCTACCCTAACAGGAGGCGATTACTCTACCCTAACAGGAGGCTATTGCTCCACCCTAACAGGAGGCTATCACTCCACCCTAACAGGAGGCGATTACTCCACCCTAACAGGAGGCGATTACTCTACCCTAACAGGAGGCGATTGCTCTACCCTAACAGGAGGCTATTGCTCCACCCTAACAGGAGGCTATCACTCCACCCTAACAGGAGGCGATTGCTCCACCCT
>CALNCU010000203.1 GCA_937875395.1 uncultured Armatimonadota bacterium
GAAAACCAATCCACCTGACAACCTACACCCGCCCGGTCTGCGGCGGGCGAAGCCAGGGGAAGCCGTCGCAGGGTGCTCTATTATCTACATGGGCTTGCTTATTTCCATGGTTGTAGTGATGGGTGTGGGGTTTCTGAGGTTGTCTCCCACGGGACACCTTTTACCCACTATATCAAGCCACTTGTCCAGGGTCTCTTTGGGGGCATCTGTTTTAATGTTGAATTTAACCCTTATCTCTTTGTAGCCCGGGCGAACGTTTGGATCCTGCCCCATAAACCCTGCCGGATCCAGACTGCCTTCAACGTGAATGTGAAGGTTTTGTATATCAAAGCCCAGTTCCTTTGCTGCCATGTGCCCCACCACGTTCAGGCATCCGGCATATGCGCCTATAACGTATTCCACCGGGTTTGGCCCGGTGTTTGTTCCCCCAAGCTGCTCCGGCTCGTCCACTTTAAAGGTGAACCCCCGCGCCTGGGCCTCTGCGCAGGTTGGGCTCTGGCATTTAACATCTACGGAAAAGACTACATCCGCCATATCTGTCTCCTTTAGACGGCTATGCTTAACGCCGTTTTGTACCTGTTTTACCGCATTTTTTGCTCTCTTAAACACGGCTTGTACCTTGGGGGCTTAGGGAACTACCAGCTGAGGACTTCTTCCGGGGCTTCTGCAAGGTTTGGGGAAATCCAGTCTGCGCCTGTAAGCTCCTCCCGGCTAAAGCTTGTTGTAACGGCAAGGCACCGGCAGCCAGCAGCCTTTGCCGCCTTCACGCCGTTTACGGAATCCTCCACCACAAGGCACTCCTGCGGGAGGAGCCCCAGGCGTTCTGCCGCCAGAAGGAATATCTTTGGGTTGGGCTTCTTCTTTTCTACGTCATTGCCGCACACCACGGCATCAAATGCGGCCGGGGGGAACTTTAGCTCTTTAAGGTTGATGTTAACTTTAACGGCGTCTGCGCTTGATGCTATGGCAAGTTTAAGCCCTTTGGCCCTGGCTTTGTCTATAAATTGGCACACGCCCTTAAGGGGTTTAAGGCAGCCTTCTACAATCTTTCCGTAGATGGCATATGTTCTCTCTTTGGCTTGGGGAAGATTAAGCTCTATGCCGTACTTTTGGGCCACGCCGCCAATGTATCTATCTTCTCCGGCGCCCACAAAGGGGAGGAAGTCCTCCGGCTTTACTGCATAGCCAAGCTCTGAGAACATCTTTATGGCCGCGCGGGAGACAAACGGCTCGGAATCTACAAGCACCCCGTCCATATCAAAGATTACGCCTTTAATCATATGCCTCTCCGCTTACTCTGACAGCGCTTCCCACTCTGCATAGAGTTCTGTTATGCGCGCGTTAAGGGCATTGTATTCTGCAAGAAGCGCCGCAGATTTCTCTGCATCTGCGTAGATATCTCCATCGTTCAGCAGGCCGGAAACCTCTTTAAGCCTGAATTCGGCATCTTCTATCTGCAACTCTACATCTGCTATTGACGGCCCGGTCTTTTTTTGTACGATTTTTTTGGCCGGCTTGGGCTTTTTCTTTGTTCTGCGCGGACGGAGCGCGCGGGCTCTTTCTGCAAAGTATTCGTAGTTGCCTTCAAACACCCTGGCGGCCCCGCCGGAAACCTCTACAATGCGGGTGACTACGGAGTTTAAAAGGTAGCGGTCGTGAGAGGTGAGGATTATTGTCCCGTCGTAATCTTTAAGCGCAGCATCAAGCGCCTGGCGGGAATCTATATCAAGATGGTTGGTGGGTTCGTCAAGAATAAGCACGTTGGGTTTTGCCAGCATCAATCCGGCAAGCACCAGGCGGTTCCTCTCCCCGCCGGAGAGGGCGGAGATTTTTTTAAATACATCGTCGCCCATGAAGAGAAACTTTGCAAGCATTCCCCTTGCCTCTCCCAGGGTTAAGCCTCCCGCCTCTATTACCTCTTCTATAACCGTGTTCTCCGGGTCCAGCCCGTCCAGGTGCTGGTCAAAGTAGCCTATCTCTACCCCGTGGCCCATGTGGATGTCCCCAAAGCTTATCTCTTCATCTTCCAGTATCATCTTAAGGAGCGTGGTCTTTCCGGCGCCGTTCGGCCCTATAAGCCCTATCCGGTCGCCCGCCTCTACAAGGAGGTCCAGGCCCTTAAAGAGCGGCTTATCATCAAAGGCCTTCCCCACGCCCACAAGGTCCATTACTATATTCCCGCTTCGGGCGGCGGATTTTAGTTTTAGCTTTATCTTATCCGGCTCTGTTTTGGGTTTTCTTAAGCGTTCTGCCCGGTTTATTCGCTTTTCACGCCCTTTTGCTTCCCGGGCGCGCTGACCTGCGCCGTAACGCCGGATAAAATCTTCCACCTTTTTAATCTCTTCCTGCTGGCGTTCAAAATCTTTTAACTGCCGCTGCAGAAACTCTTCTTTCTGTTTTGAGAAGGCCGTGTAGTTTCCCGGGTAGGTGCGGGTGCTGCGCTCGTGCAGGTCTACTACTTTTGTGACAACTCTGTCCAGAAAATATCTGTCGTGAGATACTACAAGCACGGCGCCGGAGAAATCCTGCAAAAACTCCTCCAGCCACTCGCAGGCTTCTATGTCAAGGTGGTTGGTGGGTTCGTCAAGAAGGATAACATCCGGCTGCTGCAGCAGAAGTTTGGCAAGCGCGGCCCTGGTCTTTTGCCCGCCGGAGAGCACGGAGACGGGTTTTTCCCAGTGTTCCGGCCCAAGGCCCAGGCCGGAGAGCGTGGATTTAATCTCTGCTTCAAAGGCGTATCCCCCAAGGCGGTCAAACTCTGCCTGAACCTCGCCGTACTCTGCAAGGAGCCCGTCCAGGCACTCCCCTTCTTCGCCGGACATGGCGTGCTCAAGGCGCCTTAGTTCGCCCTCCAGATGGAGTATATCTGTGGCGGAGTTGGCTACTTCCTCTATAAGGGCGTGCCGGCCTTCTATGCGGCTGTCCTGAGACATGTAGCCTATGCTTGTGCCGGGGATTACGGAGATCTGCCCGGAATCCGGTTCGTCCAGGCCCAGTATAAGGTTTAAAATAGTGGTTTTTCCGCTCCCGTTTGGGCCGACAAGCGCTATCTTCTCTCCGGCAGAGAGGGTGAAGCTGACATCATCCAGTACCTCAAACGCCCCAAAAGATTTTCTAACGCTGCTTAAAGATATTGCCGCCATTTTTCTTCCCGGGATTGTTGCAAGGGGGTGGATACCATGCCCCTCTGCTTAACAAAGTAAAACCGCGAGCATTTTTTCTGCTCACGGTTAAGGTGCATTATGGTATCATGCGCCTAAGCGGGCTGTCAAACCTGCGTGCTGCTGCATTCCGCCTGAAAATTTCGTTTGAACGCCTACCTGCCATCTGCTATAATCAAGGTTGGTGTGCGCCCAAAAACCTCACCAGCAGAAAACCCCTCGGAGGATTTTTAATTGGATAATCAGCTCCGCCTGGGAGAAACGGACGCCAATATAACCCTGGAACGCGCCTGGGCGGACGCGCTTGGATTGCTTGAGCCGGAGGTTAACCGCCCAAGCTTTGAAAGCTTTTTCAAGACCGCCAAGCCGCTCTCTTTGGAAGGAAACAGGCTTACCCTGGGCGCTGCAAGCGAACTGGCAAAGATCTTTCTTCAAAAGTATTCCGAGCTAATAAAGACCGCGCTGGAATCTATCTTTGGCGCCTCTGTAGAGCTGGAATTCACCCTTCTTCCTGCAGAGCCGAAGAAAAGCCGGTCTGCATCCGTAAAAAAAGAGCAGCGGCCCCAGAGAAACATAAGCCCGTTCTCCCTGCAGCTGAATGAGAAATATATCTTTTCATCTTTTGTGGTTGGCCCCTGCAACCGCCTTGCGCATGCGGCCGCCTTCTCTGCGGCAAAGAATCCGGGGGTGGTTTACAATCCGTTCTTCCTCTACGGCGGGCCGGGGCTTGGGAAGACGCATCTATTGCAGGCTATTGGCCACCATGTGCTGGAGAATCACCCGGAGCTGCACGTTGCATATGTCTCCGGGGAGATGTTTACCTCTCACTATGTAACCGCCTTAAGGGAGCACAAAACAGAAGAGTTTAGAAGAAAATACAGGAGCATAGACGTGTGGCTCCTTGACGATGTGCAGTTTCTTGCCGGAAAGGAGCGCACAAAGGAAGAATTCTTCCATACCTTCAACGCGCTCTACCAGATGAACAAGCAGATAATTCTTTCAAGCGACAGGTCGCCAAGGAACCTTTCTCCGCTGGAGGAACGCCTTAAATCCCGGTTTGAATCCGGGCTGGTGGTAGATATTGCCCCGCCGGACCTTGAAACCAGGATAGCCATCCTTGGAAACAAGGCCGAATCAGAGAACGCAGATGTTCCGCTTCCGGTGCTCACATGCATAGCAGAACTTATTCAAACCAATATCAGGGCGCTGGAAGGCGCGCTTGTTACCATTATGGCATACTCATCCCTTATGAAAACGCCGCTTTCCCCAGAGCTTGCATCCCAGGTGCTGGGGAGGTACGTGGAGGAGAAGAGGTTTACGGAACTTGCCCCGGATGCCGTGCAAAGGGCGGTAGCGGATGCCTTTAACATTGAACTTGCCGATATTTTAAGCGGGAGCCGCCGGAAAGACCTGGTGCTTGCCCGCCATGTAGCCATGTACCTTTGCCGGGAACACACCAATTACTCCCTCCCCGCCATTGGGCGGGCCTTTGGGGGGAAGGATCACTCCACCATACTGCACGGCTGCAAGCGCGTGCAGGCCCTTATAGAGAGCGA
>CALNCU010000204.1 GCA_937875395.1 uncultured Armatimonadota bacterium
TGTTACCTTTATATCATGGAACGTGTGGATTGTCAATATATTTTTAGGGTATTTTACTGTTCAGCGAATATGTCCCGGCATTCTCTACCATTCATAAAGAATGCTGTGAATTGGATTAGCAAAACCGAAAGGGGATGTGCAGGCCTTTTGGAAAGCCTACGGAAAACTGCCTGATTTGAGCTCAAAATAGTGTGGTGGGCGAGGAGGGATTCGAACCCTCACAGGTTGCCCTGGCGGATTTTAAGTCCGCTGCGTATACCGTTCCGCCACTCGCCCGGGGGGAAATTAAGGCAGCAGGGAGATTATACCACACCGCTGCTGCCTAGACAATATAGACTAAACAAATACTACTTCTCTACCTCAACACGGTTTTTAAGGATGCCTATACCCTCTATTTCCACGCACACCGTATCGCCCGGCTTTAAGAACACCTGGGGCTTCCGTCCCACCCCCACGCCGGGAGGAGTGCCGGTCATTATAACCGTTCCGGGGTAAAGGGTGGCAAACTGCGAGCAGTAGCTAACCAGCTTGCTGCAGGGGAATATCATATCGCTGGTATTGGAATCCTGCATAACGTTTCCGTTCAGCACAAGTTTTATACCTGCATTATCCGGATCCATGCCTGTCTCTATCCAGGGGCCAAGCGGGCAGAAGGTATCAAAGCTCTTGGCGCGCGCCCACTGAATATCCTGTTTCATCTGAGCATCGCGGGCGCTTACATCGTTTCCGCAGGTGTAGCCAAGAACATAGTCCAGAGCCTCATCCTCCCCCACCCGCCGGCAGGTCTTCCCTATTACTATTGCAAGTTCCGCCTCATAATCCACCTCGCCCGGCGCCATCTTTGGGAGCATAATACTCTGCTCCGGCCCTATAACCGAACTTGCGGCCTTAAGGAAGATTACGGGCGCCGGCGGATAATCATGTCCCAGTTCATCGGCATGCCCCTTGTAATTTACGCCTATTGCAATTATATTAGGCGGCTGCACGGGGGCAAGGAGCTCTACAGAAGAGAGCTGGTATTCCGGCCCCGCAGGATTAAGGCCTTCCCATGGCATGCCCTCTATTGGCCGCACAATCTTCCCTTCAATAATTCCGTAGGAGATTACGCCGCCTGCGTTAAACCTTGCTATTTTCATTCTGAAACCTCCGGGGTTTTGTTAAATTCAACCTGGCCTTCGGGAAGCGGATCGCCGGAATCAAGGCCCGCAAAGACGCCTCTGTCCGCCATGGGCCCGCCCTTAAGAGCATGCTTCCACCGCCCGCTCAAATAATATATCACACTTACCATCATGCCAACAGCAAAACTTATCACCATGGCATACCAGATACCTTCCGGCTTTTGCATTCTTCCAGAGAGGTATGTAGCAAGGGGCACTCTTACTATCCACAGGCTTATAAGTGAAAAGATGGTTGTTATAAAGGTATGGCCGGCGCCGTTTATTACGCCGTTAGAGATAAACATAACCGAAAAGAACACGTACCCCGCCCCAACTATTCTAAGGTAGGGCACTCCAATAGCAATAACCGCCGGGTCTGAAAGGAATATTCTAAGCAGTTGCGCAGGCATGGTCACGGCAATAATAGATGCGGCAATGGTTATTGCGCCGCTTATCAATATACCCCAGCGGAAGACCTGGTGGACGCGGTCAAACTTGCCGGCGCCTATATTCTGTCCGGCAAGCGTAGAGACGGATGCTCCAAAATTTAGCGCAGGCATGAATGCAAGCTGATCAATTCTGGAGGCCGCACCGTAGGCCGCGGCGGTGGCTTCTCCAAACCTGTTTACTATCCCAATCACAACCACCATGCTTATAGAAACCAGCGCCTGCTGTATCATAGACGGAACGCCAATCTTCATAATAAGCCATGATGTTTTAAAATCACATCTTAGATGCAGCCAATCCGGGGCTACCAGGCTGTCCTTCCTCTGCATGTACACAGCAAGAGAGATAAAGGCCAGCGATGAAGAGATAATTGTGGCTACGGCGGTACCATTAAGTCCCAATTTTGGAAACCCAAGCCAGCCGAACATAAGGAACGGGTCTAAAACGGCGGTTAAAACCACCGAAACCGCCTGAAAGTAGAGCGGAGTCTTTGAATCCCCTATCCCTCTTAAAAGAGCCCCTGTAAGAAAAATGCCAAACGTGGCCGGCATGGTTAGAAGGAAGATGCGCATGTAATCCGTTGCCATATTAAGCATATCCGGCGGAGTATTCATGGCAACAAGAATCTCCCGGCAGTACAGCTGGCCCAATCCCAGGCAGATTATGGTGGCAACCGTTACAAGCACGGTAGAGTTCTGCACAACGCGGCGCATCCTGGCCCAGTCTTTGGCACCGTATGCCTGCGCCGCCAGAATACTTGTAGCCATGGTAAGCCCCATAGCCACTGCCGTAAGCACAAAGACCACCGGAAAGCTTATGGTAACAGCCGCCATTGCAGCAGTGCCCAGTTTTTGCCCCACCCATATGGCGTTTACAAAGCTGTAGGCCGTATGCAATACACTCCCCAATAACATTGGGAGTGAAAACATTATAAGGTGGGTTGGTATGCTTCCGTGGGTAAGATCGCGCCCTGCCCGCCCCTGCGGGCGTTCATCCGGTTTCTTCTCGTTAATATTCACAACAGGTTATTATAGCATATTCACAAGGCAAGCGTGACCGCCAAATATGCTGCCGCCGCAAAGTGGTCTTGCTGCTTTATGCGGCCTGTTCCCTGGGTATAGTCTGTTTATACCCTTCTCCGGTTTTGGCTGCAAATACCGGCGCATCACTGCCGTACAGGAGGCTTGCATGTTTTTATATGAGAAGGAACTTGCCCGGCTAAAAGAAGTGCTCTCCCGGCGCGGGCGGGAGAATGTAGTCTTCCGGCCTGCAAACCATATGGATATAGAGTATCTTGAGGGCCTGCTCTACCCGGAAAATATTGTAGCTTTTTATAAAGAAGCGGAACCCTCCGGCTGGGTAGAAATAGACGGCGCCATCTTAAACTCCATTGCAAATATATGGGGAGAGAACGATAATGCAAACCCCGGAAACATAGTTGTCCCCTACGGATTACTGAACATAGGCAACACGGCATCCGGCGATACGTTTTGCATAGACCTGAACACCATAGGCAAAGATCATGAACCGGATATTGTACTTGTAAGCCACCATCTTGTGCGTGAAGGGCAAACATATAAAGAGATTAGAGAGGCCATACACCCTGTAGCCCGCTCGTTCCGGGAGTTCCTACACAAGTTTGCAGAGTCACTTCTTCCCGTGGATTACTGGGACAGGGAGATGGAATCCCGGCTGGAAAATATTTAGCATGCTTGACGGCGCCCGCAAATTCCGGCAGAATAAGCGCAGCATACAAAAAGAGGCAGCGGGTGGAACATAGCATACTTTACCAACTCTTCCGGTATTTTGCAGACAGCGCGGATAAAACGGTTATTATTACGGGAAGCGTATCGCTTATACTCGGCAGCGTGCTTGCCGTCTACTACCACAGGGCCAGGGCGCTCCTTGATGAGATGTGGGCGGTAGATACCTACACCTCCAGGGAACTGCGGCGCATGTGCAGCGGAGATTTTCACGCTACGGTGGAGGTTCAGGGAAAGGTAAGCTGCGATGCACCGCTTACATCCCCCGCCGCAAACATAGAGTGCTGCTGGCACCATACAAGGGTAGACCGCCAAAAACGCAACTCCAAGGGCGAAACAAGCTGGGAGAAGGTATTTGAACAGACACGCTCCACAGTGTTCAAGGTAAACGACGGCACCGGATACACCCTTGTAGACCCGGAGAAAGCAGAGATAGACAGCGTAAAAGTTTGCAACAGAACCTCCGTACTGGCCGAACCCTGGTTTGAGGGGAACCTGTTCTTTGGCGGCGGGCTCTACCGCATATATGAAGAGGCCTTTCTGCCCGGCGGTTATGTATACGTGCTGGGGCAGGCATCCCCCGTGCAGCAGGGCGCATCACCGGATGTTGTAATACACTATCCAGATAAAGGCTATACAGAACCAGACCACCGCATATTCCTGGTAAGCCGCAAACCGGAGAAGCTTCTTACATCAGAACAGGGCATCTCTCTTTCCGTATGCTTCTGGCTTGCAATACTGGCCTTTGGACTTGCCGGCTACTGCACGCTCTCCCTGTCTGGCATACTCCCATAGGCGTATCTCCGTTGCAGACCGTTTCCACCTATGGTAAAATATGCCAATAAATAGTATAGAAGCCGCAAAGAAAAAACCTTCGCACGGCGGCATAAACAGCGGGAACTTATTATGCCTGATATTAAAACCATTCTTGCTACAGACTGTGGCAGCACCACCACAAAAGCCATCCTTATAGAAAAACAGGGCGCCGAGTACCACCTCACCGTGCGCGGAGAGGCGCCCACCACCGTTGAAGCGCCCTTTGATGATGTTACCATAGGCGTCGCAAACGCCGTAAGAGAGATAGAAGAAATCTCCGGCAAAAAAATCCTCCAAAACGGAAGGATACAGGTGCCAAAGAAAGACGGCGCAGGCGTAGACATATACCTCTCCACATCAAGCGCGGGCGGCGGCCTGCAGATGACTGTGGCCGGGGTGGTAAAATCCATGAGTGCAGAGAGCGCAGAACGAGCCGCCCTTGGTGCCGGCGCAATAATAATAGATTCAATAGCCGTTGATGACGGGCGCAAAGGCCATGAAGAGGTAACTCGCATACGCGAGCTAAGGCCGGATATGATACTTGTCTCCGGCGGCACGGACGGCGGCACGGTAAAGCACCTGGTAGAGCTGGCAGAGATACTCCTTTCTGCAGACCCAAAGCCCCGCCTGGGCACGGGTGTTAAGCTCCCCGTAATATACGCCGGAAACCATGAGGCGGCAGAACCGGTTCGCCAGGTGCTGGACGGCAAGGTAGACCTTAAAATTGTAGAAAACCTCCGCCCCACCATGGAAAGAGAGAACCTGCATCCTGCGCGTGAGGCCATCCATGAACTCTTCCTTCAGCACGTAATGCAGCAGGCTCCGGGTTATGGAAAGCTTATGACCTGGACATCCGCCGGCATAATGTCCACCCCAAACGCAGTGGGAAAGATTATAGAGACCATTGCGGCGCAGGAAGGCATAAACGTTCTTGCCGCAGATATAGGCGGCGCCACAACAGATGTATTCTCTGTATTTAGCGGCGCCTACACCCGCACAGTAAGCGCAAACCTGGGGATGAGCTACTCCATATGCAACGTACTTGCAGAAGCAGGGATAGAAGACATCCGCCGGTGGGTGCCGTTTGCCGCAGATGAAGGGTACATAAGAAACCAGCTTAGAAACAAGATGATCCGTCCAACCACCATTCCGCAGACACTTGGCGATCTATACATAGAACAGGCCGTCTCCCGCGAGGCGCTCCGGCTTGCGTTTTTGCACCACAAATCCCTGGCCAGGGAACTAAAGGGAGTGCAGCAGACAAGGACAATAGGCGATGCGCTAAGCCAATCCGGCACGGGCAAATCCCTTGTCCGCATGATGGACCTTAACATGATTGTGGGGAGCGGCGGAGTGTTAAGCCACGCCCCCCGCCGCGCAGAATCTGCGCTTATGATGTTAGATGCCTACGCGCCCCAAGGCGTAACCATGCTTGCGGTGGACTCCATCTTCATGATGCCGCAGCTTGGAATACTCTCCACCATAATGCCGGAAGCCGCCGCCCAGGTCTTTAACCGCGACTGCCTTATAAAGCTTGGAACGGCAATTGCGCCCCTGGGAACAGCGCCGGAAGGGCAGGCGGCTTGCGCAGTCACCTTCCGCGGCAGCCGCATAGAAGTACCCTTCGGCAGCATAAAAGTGCTCCCCCTCCGTGCAGGAGAGAAGGAGACGGTTTTTGTAGAACCCCACCGCACGCTGGATATGGGCGAAGGGCGCGGGCGCCCGGCAAGCGTAGAAGTTGAAGGCGGGGTTGTGGGGCTTATAATAGACATGCGCGGGCGGCCCATAAGCATACCGGCAGATGATTCCGCAAGAATTAAAAAGCTTGCAGAGTGGTTTGAGGCTTTTAAACTGCCCATACCGCAGGCACAAGGATTATAGATTATGGCAACAGCATATACACCGGGGCTTACCGTAAGCTCCGGCACAATAATAAGAAAGACCAGGCGCCTGCCCCTAAAAGGGACTGTAACCGTGCAGCCGGGGGACAGGGTGGAACCATCTACCGTAGTAGCCAGGACAGACCTGCCCGGAATCATGCAGACCGTAAGGCTCTGCGAGCAGCTTGGGATAGACCCGTCAGAGATAAACAAGCATCTTATGGTATCTGAAGGAGATTTTGTAGAACGCGGCACCCTTCTTGCAGAGATATCCTCCCTCTTCGGCCTTATAAAGAACAGGTGTGCATCCCCCGTGGACGGCATATTAGAGATGATCTCCCCAATAACCGGCAACGTGGGCATCCGCAGAAGGCCCATCCCGGTAGAGGTTACCGCCTACATAAACGGCACAGTCTCAGAGATTATCCCGGACGAAGGCGTTGTTATAGAGGCTGCCGGAGCTCTTGTGCAGGGCATCTTTGGAGTTGGCGGAGAGCGGCTTGGCGCCATAACCGTTGCAGTAGATTCGCCGGATGCCGTGCTGGATGAAGATGGTATAAGAGAAGACTTTGCCGGAAAAGTGGTGGTTGCGGGCGCAAACATAACCGGGCGCGCGCTTAAAAAAGCTGCATCCGTGGGCGCAGCGGCCGTAATTGCCGGCGGAATAATAGATCATGACCTTGTAGATTACCTGGGGCATGATATAGGCGTGGCCATAACCGGACAAGAGGAAGTGCCCTCGGTGCTTATTGTAACGGAGGGCTTCGGCATTATGCCCATGGCGGCGCGCACCTTCAACCTGTTAAAATCGCTTGCCGGAAAGCAGGCATCCGTAAACGGCGCCACGCAGATAC
This sequence comes from uncultured Armatimonadota bacterium, assembly GCA_937875395.1. Taxonomy (GTDB): domain Bacteria; phylum Armatimonadota; class UBA5829; order DTJY01; family DTJY01; genus CALNCU01. Next base: position 6,918 of record CALNCU010000204.1, read on the forward strand.
GGGCCGGGGTAATCCGCCCGGAGATTATTGTTACCACAGATGCACAGGTAACCGGCGCAGATGGGGAAAATGGACAGTCCCTAAACACAGGCGCAAGAATAAGAATAATCCGCGAACCGTACTTCGGCCTCCTTGCCACGGTTTCAGGGCTGCCTAAAGAGACTGTTATGATAGAATCCGGCGCAAAGGTTAGAATCCTCCTGGCAAAGCTTGCCACCGGGGAAGAAGTAACCGTTCCGCGCGCCAACGTAGAGATTATAGAAGATTAACCGCACATGCGGCAGAAGGAAGAATATGCGTATTGCACTTGGGGCGCTTGCAGGGTTTGCAATTGCCGTGGCACTTGGGCTAACCCTTGCGCCTTTTAACATTTCTATACTTACAACCTACGTATCCGTCTTTATGGGCGCCTACATAGCCGGTTACATCGCCCGCAGGCGGAGCTACCTGGCCGGGCTTATAACCGGAATACTTGCAGGGGAGTTTGCAAGCCTTGCAGTGCTTACATCCGGCAGTGGAAAGCATATAAACATATACGTTGTGCTCTCTGCAATTGCAAGCAACGCTCTCTTCGGCACGTTTGCCGGATGGGCGGGCGGCTACCTGTATAAAGTGCAGCTCCTTCAGGGAAAGAATCAGGACTAATATGATTGCGGCCGGGGCTTTGCCCGCAAAGTGAGAAGCCGGACACGGGCGGGTGCAGAGAGCACCTTTTCCCAGAGAACTAGTCATCCGGCGAGAGGCTACTACTTCACCAAAAGTTATGATTTTTAACCATGCTTCGGC
>CALNCU010000205.1 GCA_937875395.1 uncultured Armatimonadota bacterium
TAAGCTATGTGAATCAAACGGCACAGGAGGCATAATAACCGTAACATCCAGGCTCAAGTGCGGAACAGGCGGTTCCGGCACGCTAAGGGCAGAATTACAAACAAAGGAAGATACCACCAGCCACGAAACGAACTGGGAATCCCGCGGGGAGATTACACCCGTAGCAGAAGATGGGTACTGGGTGGCGCGGTTTGACTGGAATACGCTTCAAACAAAGGCTCATAACGGCAGCTATAAGACCAGAGTACTATGGAAGGCCAACGTCACTACCTTCTACACTGATGATAGCGGAAGCGCCACAGTAAGCAACCTTGTGGTCTCTTCATCCACGGAATATCTGTTATACAGCGGTACTGGTACAATCTCCATCACCTACAGCCTGCAAGACAGCGTGCCAAACAACGCTACAAATGTTACCGTAGATATATATAACAGCTCGCAAACGCGGATCAGGCAAAGTGCATTCTCAGAGGTTACCGGATCAGGTAAAACATACACCTGGGATGGCAAGAACTCAGGCGGTGTGCAGCAGCCGAAGGGTGTATACTTGTACAAGATCACGGCATCCCATACGCAAGACGGCTGTACCGACTCAGACTACGATAAATCGGGTTGGACTATATCATCCGTATCCGCGGAGGAGACATCATATAACGCAACTACCGGAGTGAGTACCATGCAGGCAAGTTGTACAATCAATCCCAGCGGAAGCTCGCAAAGTACCGCAACATCTGCAAAATTGCAGATTCTCTCACCGGACTTGGCAAATGCGGGAATCCAGGAAATAAACAACCCTGCAGGAAGCGTTTGTACATTCTCGGATGTTAATGTAACATTAAACAGAAAAGGCAATTACACATTTCTTGTGACGGCAAAAGATAAAGATGGCGGAATGGATAAGGCACACAGAGTTAGGCCTATCTTACCCAGGGCGAGCATTGTAAGTTCAGATATATCCGTAACTGCACCGCTAGAAGGAGCTAAGTTAACATTTAATGACGCAAACCCAGGAGCATTAACAATAACCTGCACAGCGCAGGCTGCCCCGGCAAGTGCAGAGCGAACATCTGCAATAACATGGACATGCAAAACTCTAACGGGAACAACTGCCAGCTTTAACAATAATGCCAGGGGAGGCAACGTTGTTCTAACGCTGACAGGATTACCATATTCTAATTCGGATTTTGGAGAATTCTGGATAAAGGCAAATGTAAATGGTGTAGAAACAGAGAGGAAGATAAAACTGTTTTATCCTGCAGATGCCACAAATAGCCCTGGGGACGGTAATAACATAGTGCCAAACTGGTATGTCTATTACCTACAGACGCCAGCGGCATGTGGACAAAGTATATATTATGTAGCTCCTCATACAGCAGGCGGGTTCTGTACCTTTAACTTTGGCACTAATAGTTGGGAGGTATTTATTACTGGGAATGGGCATCATCTGTTAAGCCGCAGCACGTGGAGTTATCCCTGCTATATAGATCGGTTTGCATGGACATCTAGACATGAATTTAAACATAAATCTTTAGCTATTAGCTGGTGGGGACAAAACCCTATAGTATATTTTGAAGATAATGATAATGATGGCGTACCGGATGAACAAGAACCATCTATAGGTCGTGGCTATAACCCACTAATGCAAGCAACTTACCCAGATGAAGTAGGTTATAGTAGTGAAGCTTATATTAAGGATTGCGAAGACATATGTATGCGTACATTAGGGCCTGTCCATGTATTGGATGTATTATGGTCAAACGGCAGCGCAGACTCTTATGACTGGGCCAACCCTGGAAAACAATTCTAAAGGAGGATTGTATGCATTTAAGAATACAACTGAGCAACCGAATATTTTTTGTAACTGCAATAACTGTAGGCATATGCCTGCTAGCCTACACCCCATCACATTGCGAAGTGGTTAAGCAGACCGACCGCCTTGCAGAATTGCGAGAAATTACAGGGCAATACCCTCCGGTATCTGCTGCAGAGCGCGTAAAAAGATGCATAGAGCTTTTGCAGAAAGAGATGGCATCACCATCCGCACCAGTCTTTGGCGAAGGAGGTGGCCCAATAGATACAGGATACATCCAGAACGTTATAATGGGTTCGGTCTGCACGGCGGAGCATAGGGGAAGGATAAGAGAAGAGATAAGAGCAGCCATCGCAGACAAAATGAAGACAGTCCCGGAATCAGACAAAGCTTTGCGGGAGAGGCTGTCATTAATGCTCTGCCTGGCAGGAAAGAAATCCATGTTGCCGCAAGTACTGGAGATCATGGAGCACCATCCCGATGGCTTCATGAGGTTTCAGGCAGTGGCGGCTATACGCGAAGCGTGGGCGTACAGTGGACTTGAGATAAGCGATGCTGCCATTGATGCATTGCAGAGTGTAATGGAAACAGATAACTATGCTAGTATAAGTTTCGGTGGCTGTTTTCCTGCGCATGATTCAAAAACAAAAGTTATCTCGGTAAGTCGTAAAATGGCGGCAGAGGTTCTAAGGCTTAACGGAGTACAGGTGCGCAAGGGTACAGAGGAGTTGGACGCAAAGTACGGCGTGGCTCGTCTGAACCCTCTTCTATACACAAAGGATACTAATCTAACACAAACTGTAGTGGGCGTGCTAGGTGCCATAGGTGGGCCAGAGGCAGAGGGGGCTCTTCAGGCCTTCATTTGGCAAAAATCTTCAGAGGATGATGCAAAATCCTGCGTAGAAGAAGCAAGACAGGCATTGGCTAGATTGCGTTCCGGAAAATAGCTGTAACCCGTCAGATGCATGCCTGAGACTATGATTGAGGGAAATCAAGGTGCTCTCCAGTTTTGCCGCCGGGCAGATCCATCAGCCACACGGGAAGCCATTCTTTCCCGGATATATTATAATGACCCTAAAGATATAGACCTTCACAGGATGAGAACAAAAAATGAGCGGCAAATCACTTGTGCAAACAATTATAATACTGGCGGCTGCTACCCTTTGCCTTACGGACACTGCATTCGCAGAGAACGGCGCTCCGCAGGGGATGCAGACTGTTACAAACGGCACGGCAGCCGGAGTGTCGGCGGAAAAGCCGGGGCGGAAACTGGCATACGATGAGGTTGCAAAGATTGTTGCAGCCCGCATCAGCCAGCACAGAGGAGATGCCGAGTTACTATTCTCCCTGAACCAGAGCGAGTTCGCGGAGGAGAGAAGAGCATTCATACTCCCGTTGCTGGAGACTTTGAACTTTTGTTCAGATAACAATGTGCCAAGAGAAGGGGTTTTTCCGCAGCCCAAGGAACCTGAGGCCCGCAAGCAGAATAAAGCATTATACGATCTTCAGGGAATGCGGTTCATAATCCAGAAGTACATAGGCGCTGCATACCTGAGACCTCCGTACAATGTGGAAGAGCTCCGCCAGATTGCCACCGAAACCCTCTGTGACAGAACCATGGTAACGGATATTATGATACAGGTTGAGCCGTACATCACCAAATCCATAAACATCCCTGCGCCCAAAAGCTGGGATGGAGTTGCGGCAGAGTTCAATATGTATCGATACCTGGGAGATGCCAGCGCAGCAAGGACTTCCTCCCTGAGCCCGGAAACTTATGGCGGGGAGCGGCGCAAGTTTATAGTGCCGTTGATAAAGGCTGCCAAAGTGCTCCTGGACAACAAGGTGCCGAATGAGCACCCGGAGGAATGGACGACGATAATGTGCGCACCTGATCCTTCCTGGCGCAAGTCGGACCCGGAATTATGGGAAAAGAGGAGAAAGGAGTATGATGATATGGGAGAGAGCCTAAGGCAGATAAGGGTGCTGGACGACCTTGTCTGTTCCCGCTTCATGCTCCTGAGGGGTATAGGGGGCTACTATACGAGCAAGCCTAGCGATACGGAGGAACTGCGCCGGATAGCCACCGATATACTGCATGATGAGACCACAGTCGAGGTAATAATGGCCGGAGCCGGTGTAAAGCCGAGTGAAGAAGCCTTGAATTCCAGCCTGATGAGAGAGCATAGAAAATTCTTCTCTGGCGGCGCTCCGGCCCCCTAGCCGGTTGCGGGAGAGGCATAGAGTCTCTCCCGTTTTTTACGTCCCAAAACCATCAGAGTGCCAGGGCACATACACAGACAGCATAACCTACAGAAGCAAATACCTATCCACAAACATAAGTGTAAGCTACGTAAGCACAGACGATAACAACACTCCCGCCAACCCGAATGACGACACAGACAACTACAACATAAACTACACCATAACAGACAGCAAAGGCAGAGACGCAAGCACAGGCTACATAACCATCTACGGCCCAGATGGAAGCGTAAAGCAAACAATAAGCGGCATAGACGTAAGCCTTGGGTTGCACAGCATCACCTACCAAATGCCCGTAAGCACCACAATAGGCAAATACACAGCCGTACTCTTTGCCCTAGACAACGATGCC
>CALNCU010000206.1 GCA_937875395.1 uncultured Armatimonadota bacterium
CCTGTATCGCCAAACAGGCCGGACTTTCTTAAGAAGCCTGTCAGCAAAGTTTTCGTATTTTGAACTCTTTCAGCAGCAAGTATTAACTTGCACTGAACCTGATCTATGCTGTCGCAGCAGAAGTTTGCAACGTCCTTGTTTTTGAATGCGGCCCATAAATACTCTACCGGATTGATCTCCGGCGCGTAGGCCGGGAATCTTTCTACTGTAAGCCAATCTTTATTGGTAAGAATATGCTCTTTGACAACAATGCTCTTGTGTGCGGGCAACCCATCCCATAGAAGAACAATCTGTCCTGCTACCTCTTTGTGCAGCGCCTCAAGGAATGCCACTATGCTTTCCTTGCTGATTGATGTTCTCTGCAAATGAAGCAGCAGGCCAGGATTACTGCCATCAGGCTTGCAGGTTATGGCGCCTATGGTGTTAATCCGGCTCCAGTTGAAATGATGCCGGATTATTGGTGTTACGCCTCTTTTTGCCCATGTCCTGCGAACCGGCGGACGCTCTGAAAAGCCTGCCTCATCTAAAAATACTAGAACGGCACTGCGATCTTGCGCCCCTTTTTTATATTGGGCCATGTTTCGGATTTCCAAAGAGCAATGGCCTCTTCTTTGCGTTCCTTTGCCCGTCTCTCAGGCTTTTTGCATGACCAGCCGGACTGCTTTAGAAGCTGCCATATACGTGATATACAGTGAGTGGTTCCAGTCTTCCTTTCTATAAGATCTGCAATGCGTTCCAGCGTCCAGAGATCCGTATCATAGCCATTTGCGACAGCGCCGAGAGTAAGCAGACCAAGGATGCCCTGCCATTCCTGATCGCCAATTCTAGGCTTTGGACCTCGTTTATCCTGGTCAAGCGCTCCTAAGCCATGTTTAAGCCATATCTGTTTCCAGCGGCTTACAGTTTGGCGGGCCACACCCAGACGGTTGGCGATATCCGTATTTGTTAAGTCCTGTGCAAACATATCTACTGCCCGCATGCGCGCAGCTTGTACTTGAAGTTTTGTAGGATGTTCCATACATCCTTATACGCAACTAAATATATGGTTGTCACAGGTTTTGTGAAATCTCAGTAGGTGCCTGTGCGTATCATCTGCCGCAACGTCCAAACCGGAGGATTTTCAGCATCAACCGTTGAACTAAATTTGAGAGAACAAACAGGTTTACGCTCAGAGAGGTTGCCTGATGAACCGAGCCGATAGAATTATAATAATCATGACGGATACGCAGCGAACCGATATGCTGGGGTGCTACGGCAATTCAGATATGAAGACCCCCTGCATTGACAGCCTTGCAGAAGAAGGTGTTCGCTTTGGACAGGCATATACCTGCCAACCAGTGTGCGGGCCGGCACGTTCTGCCATATTCAGCGGGGTCTATCCGCATTCAAACGGCAGCTGGGCCAACTCCATGCCACTCGCCGACAACGTAAAAACCATGGGGCAAAGATTCCGGGATAGCGGATACCACACAGCATACACAGGCAAGTGGCACCTGGACGGCGGAGATTACTTCGGGGACGGCCGCTGCCCGGATGGCTGGGACCCTGAGTACTGGTACGACATGCGGTGTTACCTGGAAGAACTCACACCGGAGGAGAGATTGAGGTCACGCAGCACCAGGACCAACCGGGACCCTGGTGTTGAGGAGGATTTCACATTCGGCCATCGCTGCTCGAACAGAGCCATTGACTTCCTTGGCAGGCATCATGACGAGGATTTTCTGCTCGTCGTATCATACGATGAACCGCACGACCCCTACCTCTGCCCCAAACCGTTTTCGGAGATGTACAGAGATTACCGTTTTCCCAGGAAATCGAATATCTGGGACACGCTGGAAGATAAGCCGGATCATCAGCGGGCATGGGCCGGGGATCGCCTTGCAGCAGATAAGGACGCTCTCTCAATCACGCCCGCCGACTTCCTGGGGTGCAATTCCTTTGTGGATTACGAGATCGGGCGCGTACTTGAGGCCATTGACAGATTCGCCCCTGATGCCCTCGTTATCTACACATCCGACCATGGTGCCTTTCTGGAATCCC
>CALNCU010000207.1 GCA_937875395.1 uncultured Armatimonadota bacterium
CCTATCTGACCACGCCGCCTGCCGTCTGTCTTATACAAAAACCCGCTGGGCTTATACAAAATGCGGCCCTCCGGGTGATTGTAGAAATCAAAGTTTATGGCGCCTTCCGGGTTTGCCACCTTGCAGAAGCTTACGGTGCTATCAGAGGTATCAAACTGTTCCAGCGTCCACGAAGCCAGAAGCACATCAGATACATCTACTTTGTTTGTAACCTTAAACAAATCATGCACCGTGTATGAGAGAAAGCCTTTCAGGTTGAAACCCTTAAGAATCTGCGGGAGCGGAGAGGTTTCAAGTTCTCTCTGCATAATGGCGTTTATGGCGATGCCGCGCCTGTTTAACAGCGCAACTTCCTTTTGCATGGTGCAGCCGTCCGGACGATTATCAACTTTGAACGGTTGAAGGTTTATGGCATCTTGAACATACCATTCATCGCCCCTGTAGTTGAAGCCGAACTCCCCGCCCTCCGGAGCCGGCCAGAAGTTGTTTCCCCCATAGTTGTTGAAATCTGCAGAGGGGTTGCGGGCGGCGGAGAGGTCTACTCTGTGCACGGATTCCCCGGCCACCTCTGCAAAGACCCTCCCTCCAAGCGTAGGGAAGAGCGCAAGAGAGGATGAACCCTCTGAACACTTCACAGGAATGTGTGGGGCAATATTTAGAAGCTGCCTGTAACTGTTCATGCGTCTCTCCTAAAACTCTTTGGCAAGGTCTGCTGCGGTGGAAAATTCAAAGCCCCGGTCACGGAGCATGGAGAGCATTCTATCCAGCTCTTTTAGGGCAACCTCTCCGCAGTTTTTCACTATAAACGGATCCGGGAGGACCGATCCCTCTCCAAAGTGAACCAGGCCCTGGGGCATCTCCCAGAACTCCCACGGGTGCATGTAGAAGCAAAAGACCGCGGGAAGATTCTTCTCTTTATAAAAGCCGAGCATGTTATCAACATGGCCCAGCATGGCTTCCGCCCCTTCCGTGCGGAAGAGCGGCCACTGGTCGCGGTCCCGGCCGAACTCATCTTTGCTCTGGATGGTCATATCTGCAAA
>CALNCU010000208.1 GCA_937875395.1 uncultured Armatimonadota bacterium
ACTTCGGTCGCAGAGTGCCTTGGCACGCCGCTGCCGAAGCATATGTAGATAATTGGACACCCTGCGGCGGCTTACCCCGGCCTTGCCCGCCGCAACAGCCCATCTGCATAAATCAGTTTCTGCCCGTCCTGGAATAACGGGAGTATTTGCTGTGCCGCCTGTACCGGCGTGATGAATTATCCCTATATCTGCCATCATCCGTCTGAATTTGCGGGGTTTTGGGCCTCTCCCACGTGGTAAGCTGGCTTACAATCTCTTCAGATACGGGCATTCCGTTCTCATAAGTAACCACCAGCCTGGCGGTGCGTTTCCCGGTGCTTATACCGGCCCGGACGCTCTCCGCCGGGGCGTTTACGGTGGTTGTTTTTGTAGTCTCCACCTTGCTTACCACCACTATCGGAAGCTGCGCATGGTGGATAAGAAGGTGCGTCCCCTCTACAAGCTTCTCCAAATTCACTTCCGGATTGAGCTTTTTCATATCCTGCATAGAGATGGCGTATTGGGCTGATAGATTAACGGCTCTGTCACCGGATTGAATTACATGGTATACCGCAGGCTTGGAGATAGATGTCATGATTGCAAGGGCATCCTCCGCAGTCTCCCTTAAAATATCGGACGGCACGTATCTGCAATCAACATAGACATTGCCTTTAAAGGAAGTACTGCTCTTGCCCTTAACCTTGCTCTCATAATACTTTTTAAGCATATCAAGGGATTTTTCTGCATCCGCCTTTGAAGTCAGGGCCACAACGGCAGCATCATCCGCAACAACAGCGTACGCCTGAACCTCTACATCGGCGGATTCTTCAATTGCCTTTAACGCCTCCGGGATGGGGGTAATGCCGGTGTTTTTGGGGGCGGGAGATATGGTCACCGGCTTATCAAACCGGACATTCAGGTTCTTGCAGGTACCCAGCGCATTCTTACGTGCCATAGAGAGCACGCGCATGGCTGCCTGGTTAGATGCCACACTTGCCACCGGCTGTCCGCCCACATGTATGGTGCAAGGCCGCCGGTAAGTACTTGATGTTACCATCAATATGATTGCCGCTATTATTGCTGCAAAAACAATGAATCCGGTTGGTTTGTATCTATTAGCGCCGTTTGATGCGTTCATGAATACCAGAACCTCCAGAGCTTATATGAAGGTGGATTCAGATACCAACAGCTGCTGTTTTATTACCGGACGCCTATCAGCTCTCCCACTGTAACAGGCTGGTAACCGGCATCAAGGAGTTCCTTAAGCAGGGAATCCAGAGCATCCGCAGTAGCCCGGCTTCCGCAGTGCATTAGAACTATAGACCCGTTGCGAACCTTGGAGAGCACGCGTTCTTTTATCTCTTCTGCGGTTATGCCCGCCTTTACGCTGTCCCAGCTGTCCAGATCCCAGTAGATTGAATCATACCCAAGGTCTGCCAGCACGGAGAGCACATGGCTGTTTCGGTCGCCGTACGGCACACGCAAAAGCGGCTTTGTGCTTCTGCCTGTAGATTCATAGATAAGCTGTTCGGTTTTTTCCACCTCACGAGCTATATCCCCATCACGCAAGCTAGTTAAACGCTTGTGGGCATAAGTATGGTTGCCTATTTCGTTCCCCTGTGCGGCAATACGTTTAACAAGCAACGGATTCTTCTCTGCCCATTTGCCCGTAAGGAAGAAGGTGGCGCGTATATTGTGCGTTGCCAGAACATCAAGTATCTGCTGCGCGGGACGGGAATCCGCCCCGGCGTCAAAGGTGAGGGCTATGCGCCTGCTCTGGTGGTCTGCCCTTGCAAACTCGTTAGGGAAGACTTTCACCTTTGGTCGGGGAGGCGATGGAGTAGGCGAAGCAGTATCTATATGTGTTTGCTGTGCGGGGGCCTTCTCTTTTTTTACAGGTGAAGGCTCCTTCTGCGTGTGGGGTTCCGGCGCAGGGCTGCCTTTGCGGTTTTGGATATTCCCGGTGCCGGGCAAAGAAGGGCGGCCCTGTCTCTCCCCTGTCATTCCCCCTGGATTATCCGTTGTTAGAAGAAAGAGGGCGCACCCAAAAAGCAGTACTATTACAAGGGCGGCAAGCAGGCCCGCGCAGGAGCCTCCCTTTCTTTTTCCGCCGCCTTTTCTTTTTGCCATTTTTAACTCTTGATTCTTACCCGGGCCTGTTTTGTGCCTATCTTCTCTTTTAAGACCTCAATAGCCTTTTTAAGCTGGACATCGTTTTCGTCCTTAAGATCCGTTTCCGAAGGTTCTATAACTATATCCGGGCAGATCTTTGTCTTGTTGACATCCCGGCCGCCGGGCGTAAGATACTTGGCAGTGGTAATTGCTACGGCAGAGCCGCCGTCAAGGGCCATAATGGTCTGCACAAGCCCCTTGCCAAAACTGTTGGTACCTACAATAGTACCGGCCTTATGGTCTTGTATGGCGCCCGCCAGAATTTCAGATGCGCTTGCGCTCATGCCGTTAATAAGCACTGCAAGAGGCCGCATCTTGTGTTTATGCATCCAGGGTTCAACGGCAAGCGCATCTGTGCGCCCGCCCTTATTTTTTATTATAACCACGTTGCCGCCCTTTATGAATCGGCTTGCAATATCCACGGCAATATCAAGCAGGCCGCCGGGGTTCCCTCTAAGGTCCAGCACAAGGGCCTGCATTCCCTGGGATTCCAGGTCTGAGAGCGCCTCATCAAATTGCTTATCTGCCTTCTCATTGAACTGTTTAAGGGCAATATAACCTATCTTCCCGCTGTCATCGGCCATTTTATACTCAACTATGGTGAAGGGAATTATATCGCGCACAATCTCAAAGACTACCGGCTTGGCGGAGCCTTCGCGTTCTACCGTCAGTTTAACTTTAGTACCCCGTTCGCCCCGGATAAGTTTGACTACCTGCTCTATCTCCATACCCTGTACGGGTTCTTCATCTATTTTAAGGATGACGTCCCCGGCCTTTACTCCGGCACGCAGCGCAGGGCTGTTCTTCAGCGGACGCTTTATAAAGATACGGCCGGCCTTGGAGTCAAGCTCTGCGCCTATTCCCTGGAAGTCTCCCCTATTCTCCTGCATCATGGTTTTATACTCTTCCGGGTCCATAAAACGGGTATAACGGTCTCCCAGGGCGGCAAGCGTCCCCCTGATGGCGAAATACGTAAGCTGGTCGCCATCCGGTTTCTTCCCGTAGTAGTTGGATTCCAGGTACGAGTATACTGCAGAGTATGTTTCAACCGGTCTTAGCTCCGGGGTTGTTCTGTTTACTACGGAGTTGAGCGCAGATGCCATTCTATTTGGCAGCAGATTTGCAGATATTATTAAACCGCGCATGCCTGCGCCGGAGCTTATATCGCTGTACGTAAAACCGGTAAGGAATGAAAAGACCAGGATAAGGGATACAAACAGGGCTGTTTTACGTTTCATGCGTCAGGCCCTCCCTAGTTTCTTCTTAAGTATTTTTATTGCGGCAGCAAGCTGAGCATCGCCGGCCCCGGATTGCTGCGAAATCTCTATATCGGGCACTATTCCTTTGCCTTCAAAATCATACCCGCCGGGTGTAAGCATCTTCCCGGTTGTCAGGAGTGCCATGGAACCGTCCTTTAATAAAAGCGGAGTCTGGGTGAGCCCGTCCCCAAAGGTCTTGGTGCCTATAATGGTTGCGCCTATCCTGTCGCGCAGGGTTCCGGCTGCAAGTTCTGCAACGCTGGCTGTTCCGCCGTTCACTAAAACTGCAACGGGCATCTTAAGCCCTTCTTTTTTGGGGGTTTCTATGATTCTTTTTCTGTTATTTCCACAGATAA
>CALNCU010000209.1 GCA_937875395.1 uncultured Armatimonadota bacterium
CCGAAGTATCGCCCCGGGGGTTGATGCCCCTTGTATCGGCGGCAGAGCGCTCCTGCCCTTTGCGGCCGAGGCATAGAATAAATGCTTATTTTGTACCCGGGATTATGTACCCATATTCCAGGAGGAGAGGTACTTTTGCTGCTCTTCCGTAAGGGTATCTATCTTAACGCCAAGCGCCTTAAGTTTAAGTGCGGCAACATTGGCATCCAGGTCTGCCGGAACAGGATACACCCTGTTTTCAAGCGATGCGGCATTTTTTGCCATGTATTCTGCAGAAAGGGCCTGGTTGGCAAAGCTCATATCCATAACGCTTGCGGGGTGCCCTTCCGCAGAGGCAAGGTTTATAAGCCTGCCTTCGCCAAGTACAAATATTTTCTTCCCATCTGCCAGGGTGAACTCTTCAACAAACTCCCGCGCCTCCCGCCGGGCGGCAGCCATCTGCGCAAGGCCGTCAAGATCTAACTCTACATTGAAGTGCCCGGAGTTGCAGACAATTGCCCTGTCCTTCATTGCAAGGAAGTGTTCCGGGCGTATTACGTTTATGTCTCCGGTAAGCGTGCAGAAAATATCTCCCAGGCAGGCGGCTTCTACCATAGGCATTACCTCAAACCCGTCCATAACGGCCTCAAGGGATTTTAAAGGGTCTACCTCTGTTACAATTACGCGGGCGCCCATCCCTTTTGCGCGCATGGCAAACCCGCGCCCGCACCATCCGTAGCCCGCAACCACCACCGTGGAACCTGCTATAAGGAAGTTTGTGGCACGGATTATACCATCAAGGGTGCTCTGGCCGGTGCCGTAACGGTTATCAAATAGATGCTTTGTCAGGGCATCGTTCACCGCGACTATGGGGTACAGGAGCACGCCGTCGCGTTCCATGGCTCTAAGGCGGATTACCCCGGTTGTGGTCTCCTCCGTACCGCCGACTATCTTTTCTACAAGATTCTTCCGCTCTGAGTGTATTACGGAGACGGTATCTGCGCCGTCATCCATTGTAATGCTGGGGCCAAAATCCAGCGCAGAGTTGATATGCCTGTAGTATGTATCCCTGTCCTCCCCTTTTATGGCAAAGGTTGAGATGCCGTAGTCGCAGACAAGGGAGGCGGCTACATCGTCCTGCGTGGAGAGCGGGTTTGATGCGCATAGGGCCACATTTGCCCCGCCCGCCTTAAGGGTGCGCATAAGGTTTGCAGTCTCTGTGGTGACGTGCAGGCACGCAACCAGAGTCTGGCCCAAGAGCGGCTTTTCTTTCTCAAAACGTTCTCTTATGAGACGGAGTACGGGCATCCACTGCTCCGCCCATTCTATTCTGTTCTTACCTACCCCTGCCAGGCCCAGGTCTGCTACATCGTGCGGTATCATTAAGTGACACTCTCCTTGAAATTTGTTATCTTCTCACCGGGTCAACTATAACCCCGTCAAACACGGCTGCGTTAGATTTTACCGCACAGCTCCGGCCTACAACGCAGCGTTCAAGCATAGTCCGCTCCATTACCTTTGCGCCTTCCCAGAGGATGCTGTTTATTACAACTGCGTCCTTTTCTACAACGCAGTTATCGCCAAGCACGGAGTTTTCCATTACCTTTGCGTTTGCCTCTATTCGGCAATTGTTGCCTATAACTACGGGATAGCCAATCTCTGCAGATGGGTGAATCTCTGTGTTTTTGCCTATCCAGACATACTTTTTAACTTCCGACAGCGGAAACTTTAGGTCTACCTTTCCGCCAAGCGCATCGCGGTGTGCCTCCTGGTACTGTTTAAGATTCCCAACATCTTTCCAATAGCTTGATGTAAGGTATCCATAGAAGCGCTTCTTCTGCTCCAGAAGGAGAGGAAAGACATTTTTTCCAAATCCGTAGAACTCGCCCTTGGGGATGAGCTCAAATATCTCCGGCTCAAAGACGTATACGCCGGTGTTTGCCATGTTGCTGAAGATTACCTCTCCCTTGGGCTTCTCTAAGAAACGGCTGATCTTTCCCCGCTCGTTTATAAGCACTATGCCGTATTCGCCGGGGTCGCTTACAAGCGAGAGGGCAATGGTGCAGAGCGCCTTTTTCTTCTTGTGCTGTTTGATGAGATGCTTTAAATCCATATCGGCCAGGTCATCGCCGCCTATTACTATGAAGGTCTCATCAAAGAAGCTTTCGCAACGCTTTACGCTTCCGGCATCCCCCCAGAGGACTTCTTCCGGGGAGTAGCTAATCTCTACGCCCCATTTTTTGCCGTCTCCAAAATAGTTCTTTATCTGATCTCCGTGATAATGGAGATTTACCATAATCTGTTTGACCCCGTTCCGGGCCAAAAGCTCAACTATATGCTCCATTACCGGCTTGTTTACTATGGGCACAAGAGGCTTGGGAAGATTCCGCGTAAGCGGATCAAGCCGCGAGCCTACTCCTGCTGCCAGAATCATGGCTTTCATATTGCAGAAACCTCCAACTTTTTTAGAAACCTACCCAAAAAATGCCTTTATGCTCTCTGCCACGTGCTCAACCTGCTCCCGGGTAAGCCCCTGGAATATGGGCAGGGAGAGTACTTCATTGCAGGTGCGCTCCGTCTCCGGCAGGTCTCCGGGCTTGTATCCCAGGTTTCTGTATGCTTCTTCCAAGTGGAGAGGGGCCGGATAGTATATGCCTGTGGATACGCCCCTTGTAGCCAGGAACTCTTTTAGTTTATCCCGCTCCGGACACCTTATTGTAAACTGATGGTAGACGTGCTTGTTGAAAGGCTTCTCTACAGGAAGGGTGATTGGAAGGCCTTCAAGCATGGAGTTGTAAATGGCGGCGTTTGAACGCCGGGCATCCGTCCATGCAGCCAGGTAGGGCAGCTTTGCCCTTATAATTGCAGCCTGAATTTCATCAAGCCGGCTGCAGTAGCCTACGTACTTGTATGAGTATGAGCCTGCGCTCCCGTGGAACCGCAGATAGTGGAGTTTATTTAATATCTCTTCGTCATTTGTAAGTATCATGCCGCCGTCGCCGGCGCCGCCCAGGTTCTTTGTGGGGAAGAAGCTTAATGTGGAAATATCCCCGTATGCGCCTATGGGCTCCCCAAATGTTTCTGCAGCAATTGCCTGGGCGCCGTCCCACACTATCTTAAGCCCGTGCCGCTTTGCAATATCTCCTATGGCTTTTACATCTGCCGTCTGCCCGTAGAGATGTACCGGGACTATGGCTTTTGTTTTGGGTGTTATTTTGGATTCTATGCTTGCGGGATCAAGGGTGAAGGTTTCCGGGTCTATGTCTGCAAAGACGGGGGTGGCTCCAAGAAGGGCAATAACCTCTGTGGTGGCCACAAAGGTGAACGCCGTGGTTATTACCTCATCGCCGGGCCCTATGCCCAGCGCGCGCAGGGCAAGAAGCAGCGCGTCTGTCCCGGATGCAACGCCTACTCCATATTTGGCGCCGGAGAGCTTTGCTATCTGGCTCTCCAAAAGTTTTACGTTCTCTCCCAGAATAAACCGGCAGTTCTCCATAACTTCTTTGAGCGCAGCATCTATGTCACTCTTTATTGCCTTATGCTGGGCCCTTATATCTGCCATTGGTACTTCCACGTATGAACCTCCATTACTTCTACTATTAATTCAATTTTGCGTGCCCTTGCCGGCACCTTACGGATTATGGGCCTAAGTATCATCCCGTATCTGACGGATTACCGGCACTGAAGCCCGGCGGACACGGCACGGGACAGTTCAGAATCCTGCGCGCACACAGCGGCAAAGGCCCGGCAGTAGGAGCTTATGCTGCCTATATCGTACCGTCCTTCTCCGGGGGCGAACTCTGTGCACCATACGCTCTCCCCGCAGCCGATGCCTGCGCCTATGGCGTCTGTAATCTGTATCTCTTTAAGCGCTCCCGGTTCCGTCCGGCGTATGTAATTAAATATGCCGGGGCCAAAGACGTACCGCCCGCCTATTGCAAGGCTGCTTGGCGACTCTGCGGGCTGCGGTTTTTCTACAAGCCCATCTATAGCAAACGAACCGCCGGAAGACGCCCCGCACGGATGCACCATGCCGTACCGCACGGAATCCTCTATTGGCACCCTCTCTACAATGACAGATGCAAACGCCCGCCTGCCCAGGAAGGATTCTATAAGCCGGCCCGTGGGAGAGACCGGTTCCCGGGAGACTATTACTGTATCCCCAAGGGCCACAACAAAATTCTGCCCACAAACTGCCTTTTCTGCGCAGAGGACGGCATCCGCCAGCCCCCTTTGAGCTTCCTGAACCACATAACTTATGCTGATTCCGCCTCCGCCGCTGCCAAAGTAGCTGCGGATTTCCGGTTTTTCATGAGATACTACAAATATAATATCGTTTATCCCGGCTGAGTGCAACTCCTCTATTATGTACTCTGCAGCAGGACGCCCGCCAAGCGGAAGCATTTCTTTTGGTATTATGGATGTAAGCGGCCTCATCCTGGTGCCCATGCCGGCTGCCGGTATCACGGCTTTTGTTACAGAAGACCGGCTGAATTCCATCTCTGCACCTCCTGAACCCGGCCCAAAGAGGACGGTTGGTAATACTCATGTACCCCAACCGGCCGGCATGCCACACGCCGCATCTGATATATGGCTGTATTTGACTAAGACCTTGCGGCGCGGGCCATGGCGGCTATGTGCTCCGGGGTGGTGCCGCAGCATCCGCCTATTATATTTGCGCCGGCATCTATAAGTTCCCTTACCCTTGATGCCATATCTTCCGGGGTCTCTTTGAACACGGTCTTGCCACCCTCAAAGACGGGCGTACCGGCGTTTGCCTGAATAAGTATTGGGGTGCCGGGGGCGGCGGCGCGCATGGTTTTTGTAACCTCTATCATGTTTGCTATGCCGTTGCCGCAGTTGGCTCCTATTATATCTGCACCGGCGGCCACTGCTTCCCGGGCGGCGCGAGCGGGGTCTACGCCCATCATAGTGCGGAATCCGCGGGCGCCCGGCTCAAAGGTAAAGGTGCAGATTACGGGGAGATTTGTGTTCTCCTTTGCAGCCCTTATAGCCTGCACAGCCTCTATTACAGAAGACATGGTCTCTATGCATATGGCATCCGCTCCGCCCTCTGCAAGCGCCGTTACCTGTTCCTTAAAGGCATTGTAAAGGTCTTGCGGGGTTACCATGCCTCCTTCATCTTCTGCAATCTGTCCGGTTGGGCCCACGGAGGCTGCCACGTAGCCCGCATCTCCCATTGCCCTTTTTGCAATCTGTGCGGCGGCCAGGTTGAACTCCGCCACGCGGTCTTCCATGCCAAACTCTTTTAGTTTGTAGTATGTTCCGCCAAAGGAATCTGTCTCTATTATATTGCTCCCGGCGGCTATATAGGCCTTTGCTATGCTTTCTACGGCATCCGGGTGCGAGACGACCCACTCCTCCGGGCATTCGCCCGGCTTCAGGCCCATTGCCTGCAGGAATGTGCCCATTGCGCCGTCTGAGATAAGAATCTCTCCGTCTGCAATTCTTTTAAGTAGTGGTTTCACCTGTTGCCTCCTGTTTTGAATACCGGATTACCGCATACAATACCTACGCC
This sequence comes from uncultured Armatimonadota bacterium, assembly GCA_937875395.1. Taxonomy (GTDB): domain Bacteria; phylum Armatimonadota; class UBA5829; order DTJY01; family DTJY01; genus CALNCU01. The sequence continues at coordinate 5,519 of CALNCU010000209.1, forward strand.
TCTATGTATGAGGCAGGAGCGGTGCCTAAGTGTGCGCCTGGGAAGGGAGAGTATATCTCCCGGCAAACTACTATTTTACTAAAAAAGTTATATGTTTAATGATGCTTCGGCAGCGACGTGCCAAGGCACTCTGCGACCGAAGTATCGTCCCGGGGGTTGATGCCCATGGCTTCGGCAGCGGCGTGCTTCGCTTTGCTACCGGAGTATCAACAACAGCATCCGCCAAAAAGGAGGATGCGGCGCATTGATTCTATCCATTCTGCGCTCTTGGGAAAGTCTGCATACCCCTTAATCTGCGACAGGAGTCCGGATTCTGGCGGGATGCCAAGCTGCTCAAGAAGCGCGTAATCCTGCAGGGACTGGGCAAAGACCTCCCATCGGATTGAATCTATGGGCCCATCCGGCCCGGGGTATACTACAAAGGTATCTCCATAAGGCCATTCCGGCCACACGCCTGCAGCCAGTTCCATAAATGGATCTATCAACTGCAAGGATTGGCGCCTGTACCAATAGTTATATCCCCAGTGCAGAAAACCCTGCGCTCCAAGGGTATAGAAGAGCCACCCGGACATTCCTATCTTTGCAAGCGGAGTATCCACAAGCCTGTTCAGATACGGGCCCCTGGGGCCGCAGCAGAAGTAGGCCCAGGATGGTATGCCGGCCTCCGTATACTCATGAGCAGTGCGTATGGAAGGCACGGGGATATCTGTTAAACCTTCCTTGCCATAGCATATATCGCTCAGGGCATCCATCACCTTCATCCAGGGAGCCAACTCTTTTAGCAGGGCCCTTGCCTTGCGGTAGTTCTTCAGGTGCTCGTCACCATGCGGTTCGTCGGAGAGGTGGAAGAAGGAGATATCAATCAGCCCTTCATCTTCCAAAAACCGGTGGAAGGCGGGCAAAAACTGGGCAAGGAAGTTCCGGTATGTATCTGACGTGGCGCCGGTATCCTCCGGCCAGAGAAGGGATGTTGGATCTGCATTGTCACGGTAGACCCGGATGGCGTGCTCTATCCCCCACTGGGAGAAGAGATGCGTCCACTCAAAATACCGGGCGCCGTATCTCTTTGCAGTATCCACCCATCGCTTTACGTTATCAAAGGAGAAGGTGTACGCGCCGTCCGGGGTTGCCGAGACGCCCAGCAGTTGCGTGGGCCGCTTTACTCCGTCCGTGGGAGGGGTGAAGATGGGCACGTAAATACAGTTATTGCCGTGGCTTACCATATCTGCCATGTAAGGCTGGACTATTTTCCAGAAACCCTCATCAAACGGTTCCACCTTGTACCAGTCGCAAAGAGCATCTGCATAGAACCAGTGGGTGACGGGAAACCCCTCCCTGGGATGTGCCACCCACTCTGCCACGTCCAGGCTTGCGTGCAGGCTGCCGATTGCAGATCTCTCTTCTTCCAGTGCCGGCCCGCCTTTAAGCTCCACCTCTAACTGATATGTTCCGGGCGCTGTGCCTGCAGGAACATCTACGCTTATCCAGAAAGATTGAGTCTCGCAAGGCCCCAGGCGCGTTTCAGATTCCGGAAAGAGCGGATCCGGCACAAGTCCGGGAATATGCCCCGCGCCATCCAGCTCTGCTTCTTCTGTTTCTGTATTAAAATGCGGCACAGGCACATACCCCACCCTTCGCACCAGAACCCCCAAACCCTCCGGCGCCAGAACATCTGCACGCACGCTTATTGCAATGTCTCCCCGGTTGCGCACACATGCCTGAAACGAAACCCTCTGGTTCCGGGCCGCCGCAATTGATATTCCCTTAGACCCGTTAGTTGCCGTACCGGGAAAGACTCGTGTGAGCGAGTTTTGCAGCCAGCAATCTATTCTATCCATGAGCCAATACCTGCCTATCTTGTTTATATCTCCGCCGCTCTGCAACCGGCCTGGTCTTATTACAGAAGGCCCCCAGTATCAATCAGCGGTAACTATACTGTTTCAAGCTAGTTCTTTACTTCACTCGCAATCTCCTTCTTAATGGGGATATAATTGCGTTATGTATGCAGAAGAAAGGGCGGCACTTGACAAAAGAGGCGTCCGGCTGGAATAATGCAGGCAGATGCATGCGATTTTGGGGGGATACGTGAAACTTGGAGTACGCCAGTGCATGATAATATGGGTAGTGCTGGGAATTGGATTTGCGGTCCCGGCCGTATCCAAGTTTAGCGACCCGGATTTATGGTGGCACCTTAAAACCGGACAGATTATAACAGAATCCGGGCGTATCCCCGCCGCAGACCCTTTCAGCTTCACCTGCCATGGCAAGCCCTGGGTTGCACATGAATGGCTCTCTGATATAGTATTTTACAGCATATTCCACCAGTTTGGATTCAGGGGATTAGTCTTTTTGCAGGCGCTGCTTATAAGTGCGCTCTTCTTTTCTATATTCATCCTTGTCAGCCGCAGAACAAAGAACCTTCCGGCAGCACTTATTATTACAACCTTAACCGGACTTGCAGGTATTCCATTCTGGACATGCCGCCCGCAGCTCTTTACTTATCTGCTGCTTGCGGGCCTGCTCATTCTTCTTGACAACCCTATTCATAAGCGTAAGATTTGGCTGGCAGCCCCTATGTTTGCCTTATGGTCAAACCTGCATGGCGCCTGGATATTTGGCTATGCTGTGATGCTGGTTGTTTTTACGGATTACGCAATCTACGCTATAAAAGGCGGAAAACGAGGCGAGGCCCTGCGGCTGGCCGCCGTTGCCGCTATCTCTCTTGCCGCAGTACTTGCGGGCCCAAGCCCCATGGAACGCCTTACTTATCCGCTCCAGTATATCTCCGGGGCCATCCCTTCGCAGTATGTGGCAGAGTTCAAAAGCCCGGACTTCCATACGCTCTCATTTATGCCTTACCAACTTCTGATTATCTCCCTTCCCGCAGCATTCTACCTTGGCAGAAAGGCCATGCGTCCATCCCAGTGGATTTTGATGCTGGGGCTTGTGCATCTATCGCTTACAAGCGGTCGCCATGTACCGCTCTTTGCCATTTATACAGCGCCGCTTCTTGCCGATCAGATAGAATTTGCCCTTGCAAAGAGACCGGCAGTGCCGGTACGTCAGGAGATTAGGGAATTCTGGGTATTAAACCTTATACTGGTGCTTCTTATTCCGTTTGCGGTGTGGGCTAAACAGCCTTCCGTAAATGATGAGGCGCACTACTATAAGCCGAATATCTATCCGGCCGGAGCATGCAACTATCTTAAATCCCATCCAAGGATAGGTCGGGGGCGCCTGCTGAACAATTATAATTGGGGCGGATACATAATCTTCCACCTGTACCCCAAGTACCTTGTATCTATTGATGGAAGGGCTGATGTTCATGCAGAACACATGGTTCGCGATCTGAAATCTATAGAATTGGGCGCTGCAGACTGGAAGAAGGTGCTGAACTCTATCTCACCGGATGTGGTGCTGTGGCCTGTAGATAAACCCCTGGCATCCCTCCTTAGGAGCGATCCGGGCTGGCGTGCAGTCTATGAAGATAAAACAGCGGTGGTCTTTGTATGCAGAGAAAATAAGGCGGCAGGCAGTACTCCTGACGGCATCGGCCGCCAACCTGGTGTTACTTGCCTCTCTCGCCCTGATTGAGCGGGGCGCGGGCGGACTCAACTGGTTTGCAACGCTCCTGCTTTATATGCCGCAGCAGATCTTTGCCGTTCCGCTTGGCCTTCTTCTAATACTCTCCGCCTGTTTTAGAGACCGGCTCTCCCTTGCCGTAAACGGGGCTGCGCTTCTGGTTATTATCTTCCCGTTAATGGGCTTTAACATTCCAAAAGAACAGGATTCCTTAACTGATGGATGGAATTTGAGAGTGATGACCTGCAACATACATCACTCTTCTATGGGGATAGAGCGCATCCGCCGCAGCGTAGAGAAACTAAACCCGGACGTGCTCTGCCTGCAGGAAGCCAACTCCATAAGCGAGCCAGAAAAGACTCTAAGCAATATCAGGCAGGTTATGCCGGGATGCTACTCTGCTGAACATGAAGAACTGGTCATCCTCTCAAGATATCCCCTCTCTTCCACTTATGCCTGCCCTATGGGTGCGGATTCCGGGCGAGCCATACTTAAGACTACAGCCGGATTTGGCGGGAGGAGCATAACCATCTTTAATACGCACCTTAATGTGGCAACCGGGGGCCGGTCTCTTGGAAACGGAAGAACTCCCCTCTCTGAATATATGCGCCACTCCGCAGATATAAGAAGGCATCAGGTGAAAAGGCTGCTTGAACTGGCAGAGGGTACCGGCGGGGATGTAATAATAACCGGAGATTTTAATAACCCGCCCAGAGGCCTGCTCTACCGACGGATATGCACCACATTCCGTGATGCCTACAGATCCGGCGGCCGAGGGTTCGGCTACACGTTTAGATCGGATTTGCCGGTGATGCGTATAGATTACATATTCACAACACCAAGAATCCGTGTAAGCAAGTGCTTTGTACCCAGACGCCAGATATCCGACCACCGGCCGGTAGCCGCAGATATTCTGGTGCCCTGACTGCAAAATTTTCTATAGAATAGAATGCCGCCGCCTCCCTGATTATTGCTATAATCCAATAGTTATTCGTGCTTAAATTGGTTGAAACTGTGAACGCAAAATGATATAATTGTGTACGTTGGCTTGGGTTCATACGGAAGGCTGTTGAGGAGAATTTGACTTATTGCTCAAGCCCTGGAGGATATGTAGTTGGAGAAACAGAAAGCACTGGATCTTACGCTTTTGCAAATAGAAAAACAGTTTGGAAAAGGCTCTGTCATGCGCCTTGGAGAATCTGTGAGGCAGAACGTAGAGGTGATTTCCACAGGTGCGCTGCCGCTTGATATTGCGCTTGGGGTGGGCGGAATGCCTCGCGGGCGGGTAATAGAGGTCTACGGGCCGGAGGCATCCGGAAAGACCACCCTGGGCCTGCAGGTAGTTGCAGAAGCGCA
>CALNCU010000210.1 GCA_937875395.1 uncultured Armatimonadota bacterium
TTGAATTCTTGGCACTTATTCCCAGCTATGCGATTTACGCAAACTTCACGCCCGCAGTTGGAATCTAGCTATTACAAAGCGTCTCAAACTCGCCTATGAACCCGGACAAAAATTCCAGCCCGCCCTGCCAGAACTTTGGATCATGCATATCTATGCCAACGGTAGAAAGCATATCTGCCGGGCTTAGGGAACCGCCCGTTTTAAGCATTGATACATACTTTTCGGCAAACGGAGCGCCCTCTTTTTTATACATGGCATAGAGAGCCATCACCAGAAGCTCCCCAAACGTGTAGGCATATACGTAGAAGGGCGAATTAGTGAAGTGGGAGACGTACATCCACCAGAACCTGTGCTCATCCCCAAGGGTAAGGGAACTGCCGAACATCTCCTGCTGGCGGCTCTGCCAGATTGCGCTGAAATCCTCCGTTGTAAGTTCTCCCGCGCTCCGCCTTCTCTCATGAATCCCCTGCTCAAACCTGTACATGGCGGCCTGGCGGAAGATGGTGGCAAAGGCGCCTTCAATCTTCTCTGCATACAGGGCAAGCTTCTCTTCCCTACCCGCCTCCTTCTGGAGAGATTCAAAGACCAGCATCTCCCCAAAGGTGCTTGCAAGCTCTGCCACGGGCAGCACAGAAGAGAAGTTCAGGTAGCTTTTATCCCTTGCCACATATGCGTGAACGCCATGCCCAAGCTCGTGCGCAAGGGTCATTACATCATCCGTGCGGTACAGATAGTTTACAAGCACGTAAGGGTGCAGATCAGGGGTTGCGTAAGAGCAGAAGGCGCCCCCGCGCTTCCCGGGCCTGACTTCTGCATCTATCCAGCACCCCTCAAAAAACTTTCCGGCGGCGTCGCTCATCTCCGGGCTGAATTTATGGAAGGAATCCAGCACAATCTCCTTTGCATGAGAGAACGGCACGCGCTCCTTAAGCTCAAAGAGCGGCGCGTATCTATCGTAGTGGCAGAGGCCGTCGTAGCCGAGTACCTTGCGTTTAAGGTTGTAGTATCTTCGGACTATGGGATAATAATCAACCGCCGTCCCCACAACCAGCTCAACCGTCTCCCTGTCAAGCTCATTTGAGAGATGCCTTGATTCCTCCGGGTAGTTATAGCGCCTAAGCCTATCTATTGTGGCCTTATCCTGCAGAAGTGTATTAAAGATAAATGTAAGCGTGCGCGCGTTTGCAAGCAGCCCCTTGGTAAGGCTCTCTGCAGAAGCCTTGCGAACATCCCTGTCCGGCTCCCTCTGCAGGGCAAGGAGGGATTGCAGGTTCATCTCCTTTATCTCTCCCTTAATATCCACACTGAAGGCGGCGTTGGATACCGTCTCTTCAAAGAGGCGCGTAAACGCTCTTCGCCCGGTGTTTGCCGTCTCTTCCAAAATTTTCTCTTCCGGTTCGGTGAGCCGGTGCGGGCTGAAGAGTCTTGCCGCCTTTATATAGTGGCTGTAGCCGGATAACACAGGGTCTAAAAGCAGCCTTTTCACCTGGCCATCAGGGAGAGCCAGAAGCTCCAGCTCAAAGAAGATAAGTTCAATGGCTATCTCTGACGTCCTCTCTTGCATCCTCTGCATAAAGGCTCCGCGCTCCGGGATGCTTGTATCCGCCGCAAAGAGCAGGGATGCGTACTCCAACGGCTTATCAGATTCCTGCGCTATATTTTCATAGGTCTTTACGGCGCAAAGCAGTTGTTCTGCAGTTAGCGATGGGCTGTTTATCCGCCCCTTAAACTCTGCAGCAAACTCCTTTGCCCGCAAAAGTTCCCTTTTAAGAGTCTCCTCTATACCCGGGTCGTCCATCCCGGAAAAAAGATCGTCCAAATTCCAAGAGGGAAGTAATTCTGTCTGCATGCCACTCTCCCATGTAATTTATAAAGCCCTTAATCTCTAAAAGATAATTATACACCAAGAGCTATATAACCTCAAAAACCCTGCCCGCAAACCAATCTTGCACGAGCGCCGTTTACCAAAATCCCGGTATTGGCAATAACCTCTTGTACGGCAATACAATATATGGAGGCCAAAATTAAAATGGCAACAACCACACCTGCCGCCAATCCAATACATGAGCTGGGGATGTACGGCCAGAGCGTATGGCTGAACGGATTCCGCCGCGGATGGCTGCTCTCCGACAATTTTTCAAGATTTGTTAACGAATACAGCGTGAAGGGAGTTATAATTACCCCCGCTGCCTTTTATGAAGCCCTATCCGCCGGGAGTGAGTATGACGGCCAGATAAAACAGCTCTTACTTGATGGGAAGAATGCCCGCCAGGTCTACGAGAGCCTTGTATTTAGCGATGTGCGTATGGCGGCAGATGCACTGCGGCCCGTCTGGGAGGCCGCCCAGGGCACGGACGGATTTGCGTGCATAGCGCTCCCGCCGGCCTATGCCTTTGATTCGGAGGCGTCCGCGCGGGAGGCCGTGCGTTACCGCTCTGCAATAGACCGGGAGAACATAATGATCAGCCTCCCCGGAACAAATGAGGGCATAACCGCTGCATCCAGACTTATCTATGAGGGAATAAACGTAAACATCACCCATATCTTTTCTTTAAACACCTACCAGGACGCGGTGGATGCCTATATCCGCGGGTTAGAAAAAAGACTAAAGGACGGCAGGCTTATTGGCAATATCTCCGGCACGGCCGGGATCTATCTAAACAAACTAGACTCTTCTATGGATGAAGCACTTGAAGGGTATTCCGCCAAGGCAGAAACCAGCGAAACTCAAAAGGAAATTCTGGCTCTTAAAGATAAAACAGCCGTTGCAAACGCAAAGTTAGTTTACCATCGCATGAAAGAGATATTCGGCAGCAAGCGATGGAAGGAGCTTTCTGTGCGGGGCGGCCAGGAACAAAGAATTCTCTGGATGGATACAAAACCGGGCAATCCCCGGCAATCTGATGTATACTATATAGATGCGCTTATCGGCCCGCGTACCGTAAGCGCAATGCAAACCGAAACGCTCTTTGCATTTAGAGAACACGGGCAGGCCGGCCCGCAAATTGAACGCAACCTGGATGAAGCTGAAACCGTACTCCTAAGGATCAAGAACCTTGGCCTGGACCTTACGGCAATGGCCCTGAACCTTCTTCAGGACGGCGTGGACAGCGAAGAAAAATCAGAGAATAATATAATCACATGCCTAGAGGCTAAAGAGGAGGCTATAACAGCAATGGTAATTGATCCGCAATCATCAAGACTCGGCGATTTTCAGACGCGCGTGGACTATGCGCTGGCCGCCATGGACGAGCAGGCATTTGTAAAAAGGCTCTGGCAGCGCGACCCAAGTTTATGGAAACAGAACCAGGACGGGGAAAAGGTAATTACCAACCGGCTGGGATGAATGAACGTTATAGAAACCATGCTTGCCAACGTTTCTGAGATAGAGAGTTTTGCCAAAGAAGTAAAAGACGCCGGATTCACCCAGGCAGTCCTGATGGGCATGGGCGGAAGCAGCCTCTCCCCGGAAGTCTCGCGGCGCACATTCGGCACTGCAGAGGGATACCCTGATCTTATGGTATTAGACAGCACCGTCCCGGCAACCATAAGCGAGATAGACCGGAAGATTGATCCAGCAAAAACCCTTTTTATTGTTTCCACCAAATCCGGCACAACCGTAGAGACTCTTTCTGCATACTCATACTTTATGGAAAAGGTAAAAGCCACAAAAGGCAGCCGTGCCGGAGAGAACTTTGCAGCCATCACAGACCCGGATACTCCGCTTCAAACCATTGCCAGGGAGATGGGTTTTAGAAAGGTCTTTACCAACTTCCAGGATATAGGCGGGCGTTACTCTGCTCTATCATACTTTGGAATGGTTCCAGCAGCGGTTATTGGCGCAGATGCAGGCGCCATCCTGCAGCGGGCGGCAAGGATGGTGGAAGCGTCCAAATCCTGCGTTCCACCGGCGGATAATCCGGGGGTTGAGCTGGGCGCCGTCATGGCAGAGCTGGCCCTTGAAGGCAGAAACAAGCTTACACTCTTCATGTCTCCACAGATACAGAGCTTTGGGTACTGGATAGAGCAGCTTGTGGCAGAGAGCACCGGCAAACTTGGAGCAGGCATAGTTCCTGTAGAGAGCGAATATGCCGGCCCGCCCTCCAGCTACGGTGATGACAGGCTCTTTGTCTACACAAGGCTTGCAGGTGATGAAAATGCCGAAATGGATGAAAAGGTCTCCGCCCTGGAAAAAGCCGGGCAGCCCGTGGTTAGAATAGAGATGTCCGATAAATACGATCTTGGGCAGGAGTACTACCGATGGGAGATTGCCACAGCGGTTGCAAGCGCCCTCCTGGGTGTCAACTCATTTGATGAGCCAAACGTAAAAGAGAGCAAAGACAACACAAACCGGCTTTTGGCAGAGTTCAAAGAGAAAGGGGCTCTGCCGGAAGAGAAGCCTGTTCTTGAAGAGAACGGTTTGCTTATCTTTGCAGATAAAGAGATGCAATCTGTTCTGGGTAAGATACGCGCCGCATCCGGCGCAGATAGAACCATGCTCTCATACATATCCGCCTTTCTGGATCAGTTTGAGCCGGGCAACTACTTTGCGCTTATGGCCTTTGTGCACGCCACCCCGCAGGTAGACGGAGTGCTTCAGTGCATGCGCGCACACCTGCAGAGCGCCTACAACGCCGCAACAACGCTTGGCTGGGGGCCAAGATTCCTGCACTCCACGGGCCAGCTGCACAAAGGCGGCCCCAACACCGGCCTGTTCATACAGTTCACGGCCGATGATGTAACGGATGTTCCCATACCCGGCCAGCAGTACACTTTCAGCACGCTCAAGCAGGCCCAGGCAATGGGAGATGCAGGGGCGCTCCGCAACTGGGGAAGAAGGCTTATCAGAATCCATCTGGGATCAGATGTAGAGGGCGGCCTGAACAAAGTGCTCTCCATAATCCATGAAGCCGTTAAAGAGCAGCCCGAATAACAGCAAAAAAAACGCTGGGGAGCAGTTTTCACACAAAGATGCAAACATGCATAAAGTGAAAACATAAAGCTCCCCAGCTGCGCTAATTTTAACCCCCTGCAAAGATCTTTCAAACATGTTTTTCAAAAGAATTATTAGTTAAGACAACATTAATCGCCTGAAGCAGTTGGCTGTTGGCAAAAATTGGGTACAATCACCGTGGAGAATCGGCATCACGCCTCAATTGTCTGTGCGGAGCATTCTCAGTCTGGGAACGGCAGCACCGCGAAGCAAGATGCCGTGAAATCATAGGGAATAGCCATTCCCAGGAAGAGGAGAATATTGGCAACAAAATCGCTCTATGTAGGTAACCTCTCCTACAGCACCACTGATGAAGAATTGAGGGAGTATTTTGCCCCATGGGGACCTGTATCTGATGCCAGAATAGTCCAGGGGCGGGGATTCGGTTTTATAGACATCCCCGAAGAGAATGCAGCAGCCGCAATAGAGGCAACAAACGGCAAGGAGTTCATGGGACGCACTCTTACGGTAAGCGAGGCACGCCCAAGAACGGAAGGGCGTGCCGGTGCGGGCTATGGCGGAGGCCGAGGCGGCGGCGGCTATGGCGGCGGTGGCGGCCGGCGTGAACGCTGGTAACACCTGAATATTCTGAGGGGAGGCGCACCTGCGCACTCCCCTCTTTTTATTCTACATTATCCTGGTATCCATCAAACAATTATGCCTGAAGCCGTTCCGCCTCCTGCCTGGATATTTTTACCGGCTCACCTGTCTTTGGATCACGGCGGAACCAGAACTCCCTGCCCTCTCTTGTAAGGAACCCCACGGTTGATGCATCTCCATATGCAGCAAAATACTCTTTTGCCGCCGTAGAAACCTTTTGTTTGGCAGGCTTTTCCAGAAGCTCCACGGTGCACCTCCAAAACATGTTTGTTATGCTTTACCCGCGCTCCCCGGTTTTGCAAAACGGCATTATTTGGAGCTTTCTATCCCCAAAAGCTCAACCTCAAAAACCAACGGAGCATTTGGGGGAATTGGGCCGCTCCCCTCTGCCCCATATCCAAGTTTAGCAGGTATGAAAAGATTACGCTTGCCGCCAACCTTCATAGAGGCAAGGCCCTCATCCCAGCCTTTTATTACCTCTCCCCGGCCAAGTGCAAATTTAAAAGCATCCTTGCCCACAGAAGAATCAAACTGCGTGCCGTCCGTGAGCCATCCGGTATAGTGCACCACCACTATATCGCCAGATTTAGGCTTTTCGCCCTTGCCTGCGTTTACATCAACATACTCAAGCCCGGACGGCAGCTTTACTGTCTTGCCGTCTATCTTCTTTGGAACCCTGTTTATATCTTTTGGCTGTTCGGCCGCCTGCGCGGGCTGATCCTCTTCATGCTTATGGCCGGTTTCTGATTTTTTAGATAGGTTTTCATTAATTGCTGTGAGGCCTATAAGGACTATAACCATTACGGGGATCATCCAGATTGCTGTACGACGCATAAAACTATCTCTCCTTAAACCAAGAACTCTCTAAAAATGATACATGCCCGTGCCGCCCAAGTCAAACGCATGCGCTTGGGGCTTCTACGGATTCTGCCGTCCGCCGGATGTGCACCGGGCATCTATTGCCTCCCTAAGTATGCGGACGGCATCGTCATTCGTCCACCTATCCATCCACAATGAAATATCAAAATGAAAATTATCAACCCTGCTCTTACCAAAGGCGCTTACTAAAAACGCTCTTCTTTCCTTATCAGAAAGGCGTATCTTGTTCTCTGCCTGCTCTTTGGTGAGGTGTTCATAGCTCATCATGTTGTTTACCCTAAGCTCGGCAGAGGCATCTATCCTGATACTTAAGGCATCCGGCAGAATAAAGTTTGCTCCGCGTCCAAGAATTATGGCATTTCCCAGCTTTGCTATGCCGCGAACTGCATGTCCCAGGTGCTTGCCGTAAACAAAACCGGCCATTTCATGGTTTCCTATGGCTGCATGCACAAGAAGTTCCAGTTCAGACCGCCTCTTCTCATCAAATGCTTCAACCACACGACGGGAGACCTGGGCATCGCTTACAATGGCATCCAGCAAATTACGATCCCACAGGCTCCATCCAAGCTGGTCGGCAAGCTTCCCGGCAATAATACGGGCGCCGCTGCCCATCCCCCTGGATATGGTGACCACCATACTTTTGCACGGCGCACCGGCGGCAGATGATTCTTTTCCTGCCACATCCGCCCTACGGATCTGATCCAGCACCAACTGATCAATCTTTCTGGGACTACGCATGTTTACACCTCTGCTGCAATGGTATTTAACGGGCGTCACATGAGCGCCTCCTCTACTTGAAGTCTACCCTTCTTGCTAATCTTTGTCAACATGCAGCAGCCGGCATGCGTTTTGAGCTGTTTCGCGCCGGGTAATTATATCCCATGTCACAGGGAGGCATGGGATGCAAATTCAGACCCCCGACTCAAACACAAAAACCTTTAGGGAGGCATTGGAAGCGCTGAACAGATCAAAGATACCGTTTACCATAGGCGGCGCTTTTGCCATGTACCACTACACAGATGTCTGGCGGAACACCAACGATCTGGATATATACCTGGAGCACCGGTTCCTCCCTGTTGCCGTAAACTACCTGTTAGAAAGCGGATTTGCAGATTATGGGGAGATGGCCCGGTATGACAGAAGCTGGATATACCATGCAACAAAAAACGGGACAATAGTAGACCTTATCTGGGAGCCCCCAAATCACCTGCAGCAGATAGACTCCACATTCTTTGAGCGGGCCTCCCCCGGGCATTTTCTTGGCGTGCCTGTTAAGTTTCTGGCTGCGGATGACCTTATCTGGTTAAAGCTCTTTACGCTTAACCGCCATAGATGCGACTGGCCGGATATATTCTACGTGGTAAGGGCCTGTCCGCAGGGGATGGACTGGAGGCGGATTATTGCAAAAATGGGAGAGCACTGGCCGGTTCTGCTATCATTCATAGTACTCTTTGATTGGGCGTACCCGGCATATTCGCACCACGTACCTGCAAATATAAGAACGGAGCTTTTGAAGAAGAAAGAGGCCCGGGCAGAGGAGACCGGGGTGACCACAAGAGAAGAACTTCTTGATCCCTGGATATACACGCGTCCCAGAGCTGAACAGTGAGGCATAATATGCAGATAGGCGCCATGAACAACCCCATGACGGATGTAGTTGAGGAGATAGAATCTTACGCCGCCTGCGGATTTGATTTTATAGACCTTACGCTGGAACCGCAGATGGCCTATTCCGCCACCTTCCCCATTGCCAGGGTTCAGCAGGCGCTGGCGCGCACGGGGCTTGGAGTGGTAGGGCACACGGCATACTATCTGCCCATAGCGGCAGCCATACCGGAGATAAGGGAGGCAGGAATCCGCGAGGCGGAGAGAGATATTGAAATTTTTGCAGAACTTGGGGTAGATAAGGTAAACATTCATCCGTTCACAAATGTGCCGCTGCACTCTACGCGGTGGATACGCGAGACTAATATTGATGCCTTCAGGCGGCTTGCAGAGTTTGCCCAATCTCATAATATGCGGTTGATGCTTGAAAACATGCCGCCGCAGTTTAACACCCCAAGAGACTTATCCGTTATATTTACGGCGGTTCCAAACCTGGCGTTTCATCTGGATGCCGGGCATGCAAATCTTGAGACGGATTATAATCTTACCGTAGAACTTGCATCTCTCTTTGCAGATAGGCTGATACATGTGCATTTTTCAGATAATAACGGCGGAAACCTGGATTTGCATCTGCCGCTTGGCGTAGGCCAGATAGACTGGAAGTGGATAGTGCATATACTAAAACGTATAGAGTACGATGGAACTATTACCCTTGAAGTCTTTGCACATGATAGAGAATACTTACTCATTAGCAAGAATAAATTAAGAAGGCTTTGGGACGAAAAGGTATAAAAGGGACGGCAACGCTGACGCCCCCTATATTGTATTGGGCCTGGGTGGCCCGGAGTCTTTAGTTGGTTAAATCCAGCCCCTGTCAAACATGGACTGTACAACTTCTTCTACGGCCAGTATCTGTGCCGCCAGCCTGTGCGTAATATTTTTCTGCTGCACAACATCAGACACATCTGCATACGCATTAGACAGCTGCCGCAGAATAGCATTGTAGGTTTCGGACTTATCCGTAAGGCTTCCGGATTTGGCCTGCCGCCACTCTATGTAAGACGCTATAACGCCGCCGGAATTGGCCAGAATATCCGGGATGACCGGAATGGCACGCTCTGCAAGTATGGCCTGTCCTTCAACCGTGGTAGGATCGTTGGCAGCTTCTATTACAACCTTGGCCTTTATGTTGGCTGCAACATTTGCATCTATGGCATCTTCTACGGCTGCGGGAATAACCACGTCTGCGGGAAGAGTCAGTATCTCATCGGCAGAGATTCTTGGCAGATCAAGCTCTTCCAGCGTCTTTGCGCTCATCATCTTATCCACGGGAAGCCCGCCTTCAGAGTACACGGCACCCGTAATATCGGATATTGCAATTACGCGGGCGCCCCATTCGTGCAGAAAGTTCGCCGTCCAGCGCCCCACGTTACCAAACCCCTGTACTACAACAGAGGTATCGGAAACCGCCTTGCCTAGAATCCCTTCTATGGCCATCTTCGCGGTGGATGCAACGCCGTACCCGGTTGCCTCTACTCTTCCGGGAAGTCCGCCTATGCGCGGAGGCTTGCCGGTTACGCACTCTGGAATGTGAGTGCATCCGTAGATAGTAGCCATGTCATATGGGGTGGTACCCATATCCGGCGCGGGAACATAAGAGCCGTTGTTAATAATAGGCCCAAATACGTGAACGTACTCTTTAATAAGCGCACGCCTGGATTCCGGCGTAAGCGTTGCGGGGTCAATGCATATCCCGGACTTGCCGCCGCCAAACGGAATCTTTGCCAGCGCGCACTTGTACGTCATAAGTTCGGAGAGGCGCCTGGTCTCCTCCAGGGTTACTTTACCTGACATGCGGATACCGCCCTTGGCGGGCCCCCTGACCTGGCTGTGCAGTACCACGTAGGTGTCTGCGCAGATAAGCTTGCCATCCCACTTTAGACTGAGGTTTGCATAGTGTTCCTGGCCGCTTTTTCTAAGCATGTATTCTGCATCGCGGCCAAGTTCCATATGCTTGGAGATCTTGCTGAAATCTAGAACGCTCATCTATCAGCTCCTTTGATATATTGCCATTCCATCAATGGCTAATCAGGAAACGGCGTATCAAAGAACTATTACTATCCTGCGCCGAATAACCTGCTAATTAAGAATTAAGGATTTATTAGGAGTCTTCCTCCCCCGGTTATTAAATTTTTACTGATGAAGTGAAAAATTTACTCTATTTATATAATACAATAAATATAAAACAATGTCTTGGGAAATTCTATCTTGTTGTGAGGAAATTTTGCAGGGGAGGGAGAGTATTATCCCCCTCCCCCTAGAAAGCATCTCTCAGTAGATAATGCTAGTACTCTGTAAACTTGGATTTGCAAGTTTAAACAAGGCTTCGG
>CALNCU010000211.1 GCA_937875395.1 uncultured Armatimonadota bacterium
AAGGTAGCGGCCGGAGCCGGTGGTGCATGCGCCTTTTATATCTACAAGGCTGCCTATCTCCTCTCCTACTTCCATAAGTCCCAGGCGAACTGCCTCTATGGGCCGGCTTGCCGTTGGAAGGTATCGCTTAGAGAGCACCTGTTTGTTTTTATCCATCACCACAACGTTGGTGCTGACGGAGCCTACGTCTACGCCCAGGTATGCAGGGATTCTCTCTGCGGGCGCGGGCGCGCAGGAGTTATCCTCCGGGGTGGTGGAGATGTCCAGGGAGAGCGGCGTATCTTTTGATGCATTAATTGTAGAGGATGCGCCATTTCTAAGCTCTGAGAGCCCGGAGAAATCCGACTCCGGGATGTTTCCGGAGCGCAGGGCCGTAATTGCCGCCCCTATGGCGCCCATGCAGCCAAATTCGCTGGGGATGATTAGTTCTCCGGGTGTTAGCCCAAGGACACTCTCAAGGGCCTTTACTATTCCCGGGTTTGCCGCCACGCCGCCCTGAAAAGCTATGGGGGTTGCTATATCTTTTGCAGAACCCACCGTGCTTTTGAAGTTTCGGGCCAGGGCAAAACAGAGCCCGGCAACTATATCATGAACCGGGGTGGCCTTCTGCTGCAGGTGAATCATATCGCTCTTGGCAAATACCGTGCACCGTCCGGCTACTCTTGGAGGAGTCTCTGATTTAAGGGCAAGCTGCCCAAACTCTTCTATTGTAAGGCTCATGCGGGTGGCCTGTTGATCCAGGAAAGACCCGGTTCCGGCTGCGCATACGGTGTTCATCTGGAAGTCTGATATAGAGGCGCCGCCTCCATCTGCGGGCTTTAAGAATATGAGTTTGGAATCCTCTCCGCCTATCTCTACAATGGTTTTTACTTCCGGGCAGAGCTTGGCGGTTGCGGCGGATTGGGCTATTACCTCATTTACAAACTCTCCGGCAAGGTGTTCTGCCACCAGCCTTCCGCCGGTTCCGGTGGCTGCACAAATGCTTATTCTTCCCGTATATTTTTCAAGTAATGCATCAATTGCTTCTGCGGCCGTCTGCATGGGGCGGCCTTTGTGCCGTATGTATTCGGTTTCCAATATATCTTCCGAACGGTTCAACACTGCTAGATTTACACTTACAGATCCAACATCTATTCCAATAACCAGATCTTTGCTCGACATGCCTTTTAGTATCTCTCCTTTACATATCGGTTCAGTTAGTTATATCCAAATAGTACCTGTACCTAAACCAGGCATGGGCTAATAAGGTTTGCGATTGCTTGGTTTATAGATTATATTCTATTAAATACTCGGGCTATCCTCCTGCATAAAGATATAAAAATAGTGCTTCAAGTCGAAAGCAGGCATTTTATATGTATGCAAGTACAAATTTGTGAGCTGCCGCACGCCAGTGCCCCCAATCTTTCCAGGGCTCATCCATATGGCTCAATTTCTTCTCAACCTGCGCAAGTGCCAAGCGGTCTGCATCCAGAAAACCGGTTATAGATTCGTCCGGGTCCTGAGGAGAGGGGACGCCTTCTATCTCTTCTGATGCAAAAATAAATGATGGGAAGAAGATTTTATCTTCCCGGTATACAAATGTGGTGAGGATTGTTCCCATGCGAGAGGCGGTTTTTGGGTGGAAGCCGGTCTCTTCCTGCGTCTCTCTTATAAACCCGCGCTCCGGGTCTTCCCCCGGCTCAAGCTTTCCGGTGGGGAGCCGGTAGATTCCCGGCGGGTAGAAAGATTTGGTGGACAGAAGCACGCATCCGCCCGGACGACGTACTACCATAACTACTTCTCCCGGGGAGGCCGCCGCCCTTTTTTGCATATCCAGAAAGAAGTTTCTGCCTACATTTTGCAGTATATTAAAGTCAGCTTGCATAGGCTTATTTTACAACAGGGACGGCAATAAGGCAAGATAGGGTATAATAGGTAAAATCAGAAAATTATGGGGAGAAGTATGACCGGTGAACAGGTTGCAGATCTGCATGTGCATACCACGGCGTCCGACGGCACGCTTACGCCGTCGGAGACTGTGCAAGAGGCGGCACGCGCGGGGGTATCTGCGGTAGCAATTACGGATCATGATACGCTTGAGGGCGTCCCGGAAGCGTTGGAAGCAGGCCGCCGCGCCGGGGTAGTGGTGGTGCCCGGAGTGGAGATTAATACAGATTACGGCCAATCTGAAGTGCATATGCTGGGGTACTTTATAAATGCGGAATCCGGCCCGCTAAGTGGGGAGTTGGAAAGGCTTAGGGTGCATAGAACAGAACGCGCACGTGCAATGGTAGAAAAGCTTAGGGCCATTGGGATAATGATAACCTTTGACATGGTAAGGGAGATAGCCGGGAGCGGAAGCGTGGGGCGCCCGCACGTTGCAAGGGCGATTGTGCAGGCAGGGTACAGCAGCAATGTGAGCGGCGCATTTGGAAAGTATCTTGTGCGCGGCGCAGCCGGATATGTGCCAAGGAGCAAGCTTACGCCGTTTGCAGCCATACAGATTATACGTGCATCCGGCGGCGTGGCAGTTATGGCCCACCCCGGAAGCTCAAAGCATGACGAGCTTATCCCCCAGTTTGCAGAAGCCGGAATGCAGGGGCTTGAGGTGTATCACACAGATCACTCGTCACATGAGAGGAGGCATTACAAAAAGCTTGCAGTAAAATACGGCCTCATTATCACCGGCGGGTCCGATTCTCACGGGCCGGGCGTGCTTAAAATGGTGCCTATAGGCCATGCTACCGTGCCATTGGAGGCTGTGGATCGCCTAAAAGAGGCCGCCGGTATTAAGTAGGCTGTTTGCAGCGCATGGTGAGCGGGTAAAAAAGTGCAGATGCGCAAAAGGTATCTGTGGAGGTGCAAGGATGACATTTGACGAGTTTCTTGGCAAAGTGCAAAACCGCGCAAAGCTTGCAAGCACCGGAGAGGCGGTCTCCGCAACGCGGGCGACGCTTGAAGTCCTTGGGGAGAGGCTTTTTGGTGGAGAGGCCGGAGACCTGGCGGCACAGCTGCCTAGGGAAATTCAGCTCTTTCTGCTGCGTCCCGGCCCCAGGGACAGCTTTGATTTGAACGATTTCTTTGATAGAGTGAGCCTTAGGGAAGGGGTGGACCTCCCCCGGGCCGTATTCCACGCAAAGGCGGTTATGTCCGTACTTATGGAGGCGGTCTCCCCGGGCGAGTGGGCAGATATGCGCGACCAGCTCCCCCAAAGCTTCAATGAACTCTTTAACTGGGAAGATGAAGGCTGGCAAAGGAAAGCCGCATAAGAGACATGCTTAAAAGGGCGGAGGCATCTCCTCCGCCCGCCGCCTCTTTCTACATCAAGCATACGTTCTTGACCTTGCGTACAATAGCAGATATACTTTAGATGAATCTTCGGCGTTAAGCTATCCGCTGCTCTTTATTCAGAGTACGAAGCACGCTCTTCCGTCAAATTACCCTGCCCCTGCCGCGTTTTAAGCTTGCATATGTAAGAAGCCCGCTCCGGCAGACCCTGGGTACTATATTCCGTCCGAATCCTGCCGGCCCTTTGTTATGCAAGGGTACGGTGGAGGTATTAAAAATAATGCAGGAGCACTCCTTCCTAGAAGAAATTAAAAATTCCGTGCTTGTAGGCGACGGCGCCACCGGCACAGAGCTTTTTGCGCGCGGCGCCGGCCAGGATAAGGGCATAGAGCGCCTGAACCTGATTGCGCCGGAACTTGTGCTTGGCCTGCATAAAGATTACGTGGCGGCGGGCAGCCGGGTGATAGAGACAAACACCTTTGGCGCCAACCGCATAAACCTTGCCCGCTACGGCGCAGAATCAGAGGTGGGCCGGATTATTCAGGCCGGGGTAAGCCTGGCAAGGAGCGCTGCCGGGGGCGGCGTGTATGTTGCGGGTTCCGTCGGCCCCCTGCCCACGGTAGAGGGAGAGCCTATTGCGGAGCAGGAGGCATCGGCATGCTTTGCAGAGCAGATATCTGCGCTTCTTGAGAGCGGCGTAGATCTTCTTATTCTGGAGAGTTTTACAAATTTTAAGGATGCCGCCGCCGCGTTGGGCATAGCCCGTTCCATGACAAGCCTGCCCATAGTAGCGCAGATGGCCTTTGATACGGACGGCTACACCGCCGACGGTTTTTCTGCAGATGACGCCGCTCTCCGCTGCCGGGATGCCGGGGCGGATATGGTGGGCGCCAATTGCGGTTACGGGGTGACATCTGTTATTGCCGCAATAAGGCGAATGTCCCGCCTTGGTTTGCCAATGAGCGCCTACATGAATGCAGGGTTCCCGGAACAGGTGGAGGGGCGGCTTGTCTACCTCTCATCGCCGGGCTATCTGGCGGATAGAGCCAGGCTGCTGGTAGGCATGGGCGTGCGCCTTATAGGCGGCTGCTGCGGAACCGGCCCGGATACAATCCGCGCCTTAAAAAAGGCTGTGCGCAATATGGATGGCTTGAGCCCTATAGCGCACGTTAAGGAGTCTCTGCCGCGCGGGGCAGCGCAGACTGTCTCTGCAAACCCTCTCCCTCCCGGCAGAATACTTGTAGAGTTAGATCCTCCCACATCTCTAAACGTAGAACCCGTAATTGCGGCTGCAAAGACGTTGAAGAAGGCCGGTGCAAGCGCAATAACCATTGCAGATAACCCGCTGGCTTCCGTAAGGGTGGATACTCTTACCGTATCCGCCATGGTGCAGCAGAAGGCAAATATACCGGTTATTCCGCATCTTACCGGCAGGGATAGAAACCGGATTGCAGTTCAATCTACCATTATGGGCGCGCATGTGCTTGGAATCCGCTCCATCCTTTGCGTAACGGGTGATCCAGTGCGCATGTGCGAAGAACCCAATACATCCGGCGTCTTTGACGTTAACTCGGTGGGGCTGGTTCGCCTGGTGGCCGCCTTTAACGCCGGCCAGCGCATGGGCCGCGACTGCCAGACGGCGTTCTCCATAGGGGTGGCCCTGAATCCAAACGTTAGAAGCATATCCGGCCAGATGGTGAAGCTGCGGAAGAAGGTAGATGCAGGCGCACATTTTGCGCTCACCCAGCCGGTATTCTCC
>CALNCU010000212.1 GCA_937875395.1 uncultured Armatimonadota bacterium
ACCCCCGGGGAGGATACTTCGGTCGCAGAGTGCCTTGGCACGCCGCTGCCGAAGCCTAGTTTGAACTTGAAATTCAAGTTTACAGAGTCCAGTGTATGATGCCATCCGTGGAGAGCTCCATGTTTGCAATCAATTTTTATTCCGAAATCTACGCCGACATGCTTAAAAAGGGCCGCAAGACTGCCACCATCCGTCTTGGGGATAAGAGCGATAAGTACCGCTCCGGGCAGATTATCTGGATTACCGTGGGCAGAAAGTTTGGGCTCCGTCAGAAGCTCTTCTCTGCCATAATAGATTCCGTAGCGGTCAAGCGTATATCAGAACTCACCCCAAGGGAGATAGAGAAGGAGAGTCCCGGGTTCAGGCATGCGGAGGATGTTATAAACGTTTTAAGCCGCATTTACGATAGAGCCGTCAGCGCTGATGATCTGGTGACTATTGTAAACTTCTCCCGCGTTATGGAGTAGATTTTGCCCACGTATCCGGCAGGTTCTCAAAAGAGAATTCCTGTTTTTGCGGGCGCAGTTTCATCTCTATTCCAAGGGTGGTGCCGCCCGGCCCGGTGGAAAGGTACACTTTATCTGCTATAGACAGTATGGCCTTGTACCCCATCCCCAGGGTGCCGGCGGTGGAATATCCTCTAACCAAAGCCACTTCCGGCAGAGTGAGCGCTTCTATGCCACGGCCCTTGTCTGCAACTACAAAGAACAGTCCGTCATCTACTTTGTGAAGCCTTGCCTCACCGCCGCCGGCGTGCTTTACGGCGTTTGTGGTGGCCTCCCCAACGGCCAGAACAAAATCCTGGATGCGCGCCTCTTCCATGCCCAGCTCTTTAGATACCCTGGCCACGCTGCTTCTGATAAAGGTTAAATCCTGTACGCTCTTTAGCTGCCAGAATGCAATTGCCGGGCCTCCAAGCTGTTCTATTTTTTCTGCTGTGCAGATCTCCAGTTTCCCTTCCGTTGCGGCAAGGATTGTGCGCCGGTAGAAATCCTTCTGCTGATCTTCTAACTCCTTCTCCTTCTCCTGCGCCCGCTTGTTCTCCGTTATATCTGTTATAAAGCCCTCAATAAACTGAAGGTTGTTGGCGGGCGAGAGTATCCCGCGCCCCTGTTCCCAAACCCATTTTAATCTGCCGTCTGCAGTGATTATTCTGTAGGTAATCCTAAACGTTCCCCCGTTTGCCAGATTGCGCTGAGTCTCTTCCCACACAGTTTCCCGGTCATCGGGATGAATTATATCTCCATAGGCTATCTTTGCGTTAAAGAGCAGGGCCGATGGCTCATAGCCCGTAAGATCAAAACAGCCTTCACTTACAAACTCCATGGTCCATTTATGGTCGTTCCGGCACCGGTAGACCATCCCCGGAAGGTTGCTCATAAGAGTAGAGAGCATACGCTGTGTCTCTATAAGCCTATCCTCCGCCCTCTTCCTGTCTGTAATATCGTTTGTCATGGCAAGCTGCGCCTGGTGGCCATTCCACTCTACACCGTGCGCTACAATCTCTACATCTATAATTGTGCCGTCCTTTTTTTTATGCCTCCAGTACCCGGTTCTAACCAGGCCCTTTGCCTGCTGAGATATAAGTTCCATAAACCTGGGGAGGTCTTCCTGCGGGTGCAGGTCCCTTATGGTCATGGTAAGAAACTCATCCTTTGAGTAACCGTAGTGCGCTATTGCAGCATCGTTGACGGCAAGGATGCGCTGCGTATACATATCAAAGACAATCATCGGCTGAGGGTTGTTCTCAAAGAGCATCCGGTATTGTTCAAGGGACCGGCGGACAGCCTCCTGATCGCGGACGCGGTCCGTAGTGTCCCGGTCTACCCCTCTAAACCCGGTTACTCTCCCAAATTCATCTACTATGGGTTTGCCGTTTGTCTCCAGGTACCGTATGCTGCCGTCCTTGTGATAGTTGCGGTTGATAAGCTTGTTAATATTCCCTTTTGTCCTTATAGCCTGTTCAAACGCTTCTTTGTAACTCTCCCTGTCTTCAGGAATAATAAAATCAAAGGTGGGTTTGCCAATTGTTTCTTCCGGCTTGTAGCCAAGAATATTCTCTACAGCCGGACTGGAGTACGTGTATCTTCCAAGGGTGTCAACTTCCCACACCCAGTCTGCAACATCCTCTACAAGCTGGCGGTATTTTGCCTCTGATGCTTCAAGGTCCTTCTCTATTTTCCACCTGGCCGTATAATCATCAAAACGCACCTCAACGTGGCCTTCCGCATCCGTAAGCGGGTTTATGCGTACCAGAAGAACCTTATGCGTGGGTTTGGCCTGTGGGGAGATGGCCTTAATCTGCAAAAAATCGTAGGGCAGAATAAACTCCGCCGACTTGCCTTTTGTAAAAACATCCTCTATTTCAGGCATGAACCCCTGTTTTATAATCTCTTCATCGTGCAGAATGTTATACTTCCCAAGTATCTCTTCATCTCTTTCAATACCAAAGAGCTGGCGGCTGGATTGGTTCTGGTAGACCAGCGTGCCGTCTTTATCTGCTATCCAGATGCTTACCGGGCTGTACCTAAGAATAGTACGGATAAGGCTGTCCAGCTTGGCGTCCGACAGTCCCTTTTTATTCTGCTCTTCATTGTGCAGATTCATTCGCCGCTCCTTGGGAACGCAATCAGATACGGTAACTCCATATGCCGACAAGCTTCTTATACCCATTACCGGGGGGAATTTTCTCAGCCTATTCGCATGTGCATAACATGATGTTCCGGCCTTGCAACCATCCGCATAACAACCCTCAAATGCGGTGCTTTACACCGGTCGGCCTCAGATGATATAATAAGCCGCAAGGACGGTGGCTTTGCCGTCCTTTTTCTTTGACCCGGTACGGCGTTTCCGCATGCGTGCAGGCGGATGCCCGTATATAAGGTATAACGAACGAACCTTGACAATGCACAAATGCTGTGACTATAATAACTCGGTGTTTTTTAAGAGGAACCAGATGCAGCACACAGGGGGAACCTCGTCAATCAAAGGCGCAGTCAGGCCCGCTTATACTTCCGGGCTTGATACAGATGTGCGTTTTGTTAAAGGAGTAGGCGAGCGCCTGGCTAAAATCATGGGCAGGCTTGGGATAACAGATGCCCGCGGCCTGCTTTGTCATTACCCCAGCCGCCATGAGGATCGCACGGAACTCCGCCGGATAAGCATGTTAAGGCCCGGCGACACCGCATCCGTCCGCGGGCAGGTGCTTGCGGCAGATACGGTGCGCACCCCCAAAAGCCAGATGCTCCTTACAAAGGTTGCAATAGGGGATGACAGTGGCGTAGTAAGCCTGGTCTGGTTCAACCAGTGGTATTTAAAGAACCGCTTCCTTAAGCTGCTTGGGAAAGATATAGTTGCCTACGGTACCGCGCAGTTTGGCGGGAAGGGTTTAGAGATAACAAATCCGGAATGGGAGGAGTTGGGAGATACATCCGATCCCCTGTCATCAAACCGGATTGTCCCGGTCTATCCCCTTACGGAAGGGCTGTTCCAGGGAACGCTCCGCCGGATACTTTGGGGTGCGCTGGACAAGTTTCTGCCGGATATACAAGACGTCCTCCCTGCGGATGTGCTGGATAAGCGCGATCTTATAGATGCGGCCTGCGCCGTAAAGAACATCCACTTCCCGGAGAGCCAGGATGCCCTTAAGGAAGCCCGGTACAGGCTGGTGTACGAAGAGTTCTTTCTGCTCCAGCTTGCCCTTGCCCTAAGAAAGCAGAACATAACGGCAAGCCGGCCGGGGATAGCCTTCAAGGTTACGCCGGAGTGCACGGATGCGTTCTACAAATCCCTGCCCTTTGAGCTTACAGATGCGCAGAAAAAAGTCATCCGGGCAATAGAGCAGGATATGGGCCGCCCCACATCCATGAACAGGCTCCTGCAGGGAGATGTAGGCTCCGGCAAAACGGTAGTGGCGGTGGCGGCCATGATGGTCGCCGTTGCAAACGGGTACCAGGCCGCCATGATGGCGCCCACGGAGATACTGGCAGAGCAGCACTACATGGTGCTGCAAAAGATGCTTGCGCCCCTTGGAATAGAAGTAGAACTCTTAAAAGGCAAGATAACCGCGGCCGCAAAAAAGAAGGTTTGCCAGCGCATAGCATCCGGCGAAGTAAAGATAGTCCTTGGCACCCATGCCATAATACAGGAAGGCGTGGAGTTTAATCGTCTGGGGCTTGTGGTTATAGACGAACAGCACCGCTTCGGCGTTCTGCAAAGAGCAGCGCTCCGCGAAAAGGGCCTGAACCCGGACGTGCTTGTAATGACGGCCACGCCCATCCCGCGCACGCTTGCGCTTACGGTTTACGGAGACCTTGATCTTTCCGTAATAGATGAACTGCCCCCCGGCAGAAAACCCGTTCGCACGCACTGGAAGACGGGGGATATGCGCGGCGGCGTCTACGGGGCGGCAAGAAAACTTTTGATGGAAGGGCGGCAGGCATACGTAGTCTGTCCGCTTATAGAAGAATCTGAAAAGCTCTCTGCCAGGGCGGCCACAGAACTTGCAGACCAGCTGGCGGCAGAAGTCTTTCCGGATTTCAACCTTGCCGTGCTGCACGGGCAGATGAAATCCGCCGAAAAAGAAGATGTTATGCGCCGCTTCCGTGACGGCGGTGTGCAGGTTTTGGTGTCTACCACCGTTATAGAGGTGGGGATAGACGTCCCAAACGCCTGCGTAATGCTTATAGAAGATGCAGAACGCTTTGGGCTGGCGCAGCTCCACCAGCTAAGGGGGCGCGTAGGCCGCGGAGAGCACCAGTCATACTGCGTGCTCATGGCCGACCCAAAGACCGATGAAGGCCGGAAGCGTATGCAGGTAATGGCAGGCACAAACAACGGATTTGAAATTGCAGAGGAAGACCTTCTCATCCGGGGGCCGGGAGAGTTCTACGGCACCCGCCAGAGCGGCCTGCCCTCTCTTAGAATAGCAAACATCCTTAGAGATGTAGATATTTTAGACGTGGCAAGGGAAGATGCATTCTCCCTTGTCAAGCTGGACCCTAACCTTTCCCTGCCGGAGCATGCCCGGCTTAAGGCAGAGGTTTTAAGGCGTTTTGCAGATTTTGAGCTTGCAGTGGTGAGTTAATGAGAAGAGCCATCTATCCCGGCAGCTTTGACCCCGTAACAAACGGGCATATGGATATAATAGAACGCGCCTCAAAAATCTTTGATGAGGTAGTGGTGGCCGTTGCCGTAAATATAAGCAAAAGCCCCATGTTCTTAATAGAAGACCGCCTGTTCATGCTGCAGGAAGCCTCAAAGAATCTTCCAAATGTGCGGGTGGACAGCTTTGACGGGCTCCTTGTGCGCTACGCAGAAGAACAGGGCGCAAGCGCAATAGTCAAGGGCCTGCGGGCGCTCTCAGATTTTGAGTTTGAGTTTGAGATGGCGCTTATGAACCGCCGGTTGGATACAGATATAGAGACCGTATTTATGATGACAAGCGTAGAATACTCCTACCTCAGCTCAAGCATGATAAAAGAGGTTTCAAGTTTTGGCGGATCGGTAGAAGGGCTTGTGCCGGAGATAGTGCTTGATTATCTCAGTCAGAAAGCCTCTTCCACCCGCCGGATAATGCAAAAGCGCCGCCAGAAAAAGGAATAAGATTTCAAGTAATTTTGGAGGGCAAAACCCTCCGGGCCCAACGGCCTAAAAAGGGAGGCGATTCTCATAGATACACTGGAACTGGTTGATAAGCTGGAAGAGCTAATAGAGAAGAGCAAACAGCTCTTTAACACTGCTTTCATCAACATTGATGAATTCTACAATCTGACAAGCAGGCTCAGAAACTCTCTGCCGGAAGATGTGAAATCTGCAACGCGAATCACCCGCGAGGCGGAACAGATTGTAAACAACGCCAGTGAGCAAGGCGCCCAGATAGTAGAGCGGGCAAAGACCGATGCAGAAAGGCTACTGGAAGAAGCGCGGGCAGAGGCCGCAAAGCTTGTAGATGAAAACGAGATTAAACACAAAGCAACCATTCAGGCCAGGGATATTGTGGCAAGCGCAGAAGAATCTGCAAGGGCCACAAAAGCAGGTGCCGATGAATACTCCAAGGAAGTGCTTGCAGACCTTGAAAGCTTTGTATCCCGCGTTATGAGCACCATACAGCGCGGGCGCGAAAAATTAGATTACAAGCCAGAACAGTAGGAAGAGAAACATGAACAAATTTATGGAGGATATCTACGCCCGTGCGCGCAAGGCCCAAAAAAGAATAGTCCTGCCCGAAGGCAAGGATGCAAGGGTGGTGAAGGCCGCCCTTGATATGAAATCCCAAGGGCTTGCCACCCCCATAGTACTGGGCGCACCGGAAGAAGCAGCAAAGGCAGCTGCAGATGCCGGCGTAGACCTCTCGGGTATAGAAGTAATAGACCCGGCTACTTCCCCAAAGCGGGAAGAGTATGCAAAACTGCTGTTTGAACTAAGAAAACACAAAGGCCTTACAGAAGAAGAGGCCTCAAAACTTGCAGGCCAGACGCTCTACTACGGTGTGCTCATGGTAAAATCCGGCGATGCAGACGGAGAAGTCTCCGGCGCCACGCACTCCACGGCAGATACCGTCCGCCCGGCGCTCCAGGTGCTTAAAACCGCGCCCGGCGTGGGGATAGTCTCCGCCTTCTTTGTAATGATAGTGCCAAACTGCCGGTTTGGGGAACAGGGGCTCTTCCTCTTCTCAGATTGCGGGCTAAACATAAATCCAAATGCAGAACAGCTTGCAGAGATAGCCGTCTGCACCGGAAAGACCTTAAAGACCCTGTTTGGAATAGATCCCAGGGTAGCAATGCTCTCCTTCTCTACAAAGGGAAGCGCAAAAGATCCGCTTGTAGACAAGGTGGCAGAGGCCGTCCGCATAGCCGCCCAAAAGGCCCCGGATATGCTTATAGATGGAGAACTCCAGGCAGATGCAGCCATTGTGCCCTGGGTGGCAGAGAGCAAGGCCCCCGGCAGCCCTGTTGCGGGCAGGGCTAACGTGCTCATCTTCCCGGATTTGCAAGCAGGGAATATATCCTACAAACTGGTAGAGAGGCTGGCGTGCGCAGAGGCGTACGGCCCCATCCTCCAGGGCATAGCGAAGCCCGTTAACGATCTCTCCCGCGGATGCAGCGCAGAAGACATTGTAAACGTGGCCGCAATAACAGCCGTCCAGGCGACCCGGTAAAGACTTATGTGCCGGAACCGGGCCCTTCCCCGAAGGTTCCATATCCGGCATTCAAATAGAATGCGAGTGAAAGTAAAATGATAGTTCTGGTTGTAAACGCCGGCAGCTCTTCCCTCAAGTACCAGCTTATAAATATGGAAGATGAGGGAGTGCTTGCCAGGGGACTGGTAGAAAGAATAGGCGCCGGCGGGGGATCATCGCTTACAAGCGAGGTAACCGGAAAAGGGAAAACAGTACTAAAAGCCGCAATCCCGGATCACAGGGTTGCAATGCAGATGGTATTTTCCGCCCTTACAGATAAAGAAAACGGCGCCCTCACAGACCTTTCGCAGATCTCGGCAATAGGGCACAGGGTGCTGCACGGCGGCTCCGTCTTCTCAGATTCCGTTGTCATAGACAAACGGGTGACGGATACCATACAGGCGGTAAGCCACCTTGGCCCGCTCCACAACCCGGCAAACCTTATGGGCATAGAAGCGGCCATGCACCTTATGCCAAACGCGCCGCAGGTGGCCGTCTTTGACACCGCCTTCCATCAGACAATGCCCAAGCACGTGCATGTCTACGCCCTGCCGTACAGCCTGTACTCAGAGTACGGAATCAGGCGGTACGGGTTTCACGGCACATCGCACAAATACGTCTCTTCAAGAGCAAAAAAGATTCTGGCTGCAGAAGGGCTTCCTGTAGAAAAGCAGCGCATAATCACCTGCCACCTGGGCAACGGCGTAAGTTTTACGGCCGTCAAAGCTGGGAAGTCTTTTGATACGAGCATGGGGCTTACACCCGTTGAGGGCCTTGTCATGGGCACCCGCTGCGGAGACATAGACCCCGCCATCATGTCTTACGTGCAATCAAAGCTGGGGTACACGGCAAAGCAGGCCGATGATATGATAAACAAAAGAAGCGGGCTCCTTGGAATCTCCGGCGTAAGCAATGATATGCGTGACATAGAAAAAAAAACCGCCGAGGGGCATGAACTCTCCCAGCTGGCCCTTGACATCTTCTGCTACCGTGCCCGAAAGTATATAGGAGCATACGCCGCCGCCATGGAAGGGCTTGATGCAATTGTATTCACCGCAGGCATAGGCGAGCACTCTCCGGCCGTGCGCAGCAAGATCTGCCAGGGACTGGAATTCCTTGGAATAAAAGTAGACCCGGAGAAGAACCAGAACTGCCGCGGAGAATGCAACATAAGCGCAGGAACAGAAGGCATCCGGGTGCTGGTGATCCCAACCAACGAAGAGCTTGCAATTGCGCGGGAGACCGCCCAGGTAGTGTGCGGCGAAACAGGCAAATGAAAATAGACCTTTCAGAGATAGCGCATCATCCCGGCATGCAATCCGTTCAGGAGATAGACGAAGCATGCCCGGAAGAGCTAAAATGTACGGAGCCCATAAAAGGTTCCATCCGGTTCACAAATACCGGAACGCTACTGCTCATAGAGGGCCTGGTTAAAACCACGGCTGTCTTTGAGTGCGGCCGGTGCCTTGCAGATTTCACCATGCCGGTATCGGTAAAAATAGAAGAAGAGTTCAGGGTGGAGCAAGTGGGCGACTCCATGAAGGTGCTTCCGCTGGAAGAAGATGAAACCGCCTCTGAGCTTGTAAAAAACAATATACTTGACATTAGCGAGCTTGTACGTCAAAATTTGTTGGTTGAGCTGCCCATCAGTCCGGTCTGCAAGCCGGAGTGCCTGGGGCTCTGCCCCACTTGCGGCAAAAACCGAAACATGAGAGAATGTTCCTGTCCGCCTGCAGAGATGGAATCTCCGTTTAGAGTGCTTGCGGATTTGTTGGACAAAGACAAAGAGGAAGAATAGGCGCAGATTCTGCGCAAATCTTAAGAGAGGTACACTAACTTGCCCTTACCAAAAAGAAGACATTCACAGACGCGCCGTGATAAGCGCAGAACCAACTGGAAGCTGGAAACCCCTAACGTAATAGACTGCCCGCGCTGCCATGCTCCCAGATTATCACATCATGCCTGCCCAAGCTGCGGCTTCTACAACGGACGGCTGGTAGTAGAGATTAAAGAAAAAGAAGCCAGGACAGAATAGAGGGGACAGGCCGCTGCGTGAAGATTGCAGTTGATGCAATGGGTGGTGACCATGCCCCGGAAGAAATAGTCAAAGGCGCAATAGAAGCCGCCCGCGACTACGGAATTCCGACGGTGTTGGTTGGTATAAAGGAACAGATTGAACAGGAACTGGCAAAAAACTCCTACTCCGGTTCTCTTCTAGAGGTCTATCATGCCTCAGAAGTAGTTCAAATGGACGAGCATCCGGCCACGGCCATGCGCCGGAAGCCGGATTCCTCCCTTGTAGTTGCCGCTAATATGGTGAAGCGCGGAGAAGCGCAGGCAATGGTAAGCGCCGGTAACACGGGCGCCACCATGGCTGTGGCAACTCTTAAACTGGGCCGTATAAAAGGCATAGACAGGCCCGCTATAAGTTCGTTTCTGCCCACAAAATGCGGGCAGGCGGTTATAGTGGATGCCGGCGCATGCGTGGATTGCAGCGCGGAAAACCTTCTCCAATTTGGCATTATGGGAAGCCAGTACGTGGAGAGGGTGCTTGGAGTAGAGCGTCCCAAGGTTGGGCTTCTAAGCATAGGTGAAGAACCCACAAAAGGGAACGAGCTGACAAAATCTGCCAACGAAGCCCTAAGCCGGGAGCCAGGCCTTAATTTTATAGGCAACGTTGAAGGCAAAGAGATCTTCCAAGGCATGGTAGATGTTGTAGTCTGCGATGGTTTTGACGGCAACATAGTTCTTAAAATAAGCGAAGGCATAGGAGAATTCCTGCTCTCCTCTATAAAAGACGAGATCAGCGGGAGTCTGTGGGCAAAGATAGGCGCATGGTTTATGATGCCTGCGCTTAAAAGGTTTAATGTTAAATTGGACTATGCCGAATACGGCGGAGCGCCGCTTCTTGGCATAGACGGCGTTTGCATAATAGGCCACGGACGGTCAAACGCCAAAGCCGCAAGAAACGCCATAAGAGCAGCGGCGGAAGCGGTTAAGAACGACGTGGTTGGCTGCATAACAGAGGCCGTCCACATGCACAGGGCGGCGGTATAGCAGCCGTAATTCAACCCAGGAACGGAGATTCTATGTCTATAGAACTACGCGGGGCCGGCATACTAGGCACCGGATCATACACCCCGGAAAAGATACTTACAAATTTTGATTTTGAAAAGTTTGTAGATACCACGGATGAGTGGATTGTCACCCGTACGGGTATCCGCCAAAGGCACATAGCAGAAGAAGGCATGGCCGCCTCCGACCTGGCCTGTAACGCCGCAACCCGGGCGCTGGAATCTGCAGGAATAGGGGCAGAGAAGATAGACCTTATTATCTGCGCCACCATAACCGGGGATATGCCCTTCCCGTCCACATCCTGCATCCTCCAAAACCGGATCGGCGCCGTGGGCGCCGGGGCCTTTGACCTGCAGGCCGGTTGCTCCGGCTGGGTCTATGCCCTTACCGTGGCCACCCAGTTTATAAAGACGGGCATATACAACCATATCCTTGTTGTGGGAGTAGATGTACTCTCCAGGCTAACAGATTTTACAGATCGTTCCACATGCGTGCTCTTTGGCGACGGCGCAGGCGCCGCCGTTCTGGGCCCCGTGGCAAAAGGTGAGGGAGTCCTTGCCACATGCCTTGGCGCAGACGGTTCCGGCGCAGAACTGCTTAAAGTGGAAGCGGGCGGCAGCAGGCTCCCGGCAAGCGAAGAGACGGTAAAGAATCGTCGGCACTATATAAAAATGGAAGGGCGGGAAGTCTACAAATTTGCCGTCAAAATTATGGTAGAGGCATCCATCAAGGCCCTTGGTGAGTGCTCCCTTACCCCGGAAGACGTAGATCTCTTTATCCCCCACCAGGCCAATGAAAGAATAATAGATGCTGCCAGAGACCGCCTTAAAATTCCGGCAGAAAAGGTCTTTAAAAACGTGGCAAACTACGGCAACACCTCCGCCGCCTCTATCCCCATAGCCCTTGATGAGGCACACAGAAGCGGGCGCATAAAGGCGGGCGATGTGGTGGTGGCGGTGGGGTTTGGCGCAGGGCTTACATGGGCCTCCGCCGCTCTTAAATGGGTTGTGCCGGCCAAATAGCCCGGAGGGAGCGCATCTCTTTATCCGGCATCCAAGCCCGGTTAACCATTAAAATCTCTCTTATGAAATGACGGCAGTATTTCAGGCCTGTAAAGGATGAGTTTAATGAGCAAAACAGCTTTTATTTTTCCCGGACAGGGTTCGCAGGCAGTGGGCATGGGCAGGAGCCTTTACCAATCCTTCCCAGAGGCCCGCAAAGTATTTGATGTGGCGGAAGACATCCTTAAAATGCCCATCAAGCAGATCTGTTTTGAAGGGCCTGAAGAAGAGCTTCGCCTTACCATAAACACGCAGCCCGCCCTTTTCACAGCAAGCATGGCCGCCTTTGAATGCCTGGCCGCACGGGGATTCGCGCCGGATATGGTGGCCGGGCACAGCATAGGGGAATACGCCGCCCTTGCCGCGGCGGGCGCCATCACACTCCCAGATGCGCTGAAACTGGTACAGGTTCGCAGCCGGCTCATGATGCAGGCGGCAGAGGCGGGGCCCGGCACCATGGCCGCAGTTATAGGCCTTGCAACAGAAGATGTAAAAGCCGCAGTTGCCCGCGCCGCCGCAAACGGAATAGTAGACGTGGCAAACTATAACTCCCCGGGACAGGTGGTTATCTCCGGGGAGCTAAAAGCAGTTGAAGCCGCCTCTCAATACGCAAAAGAGGCCGGTGCAAAGAGAGTTCTCCCCTTAAATGTAAGCGGCGGATTCCACTCCCGGCTTATGCAGCCCGCCGCCTCCGCCCTGAGGGAAGAGCTTGAACGTATCCAGGTGAGCAGTGCAAAAATCCCGGTAGTGGCAAACGTTACCGCAAGCTTCGTCCGCGGAGCCGGTGAGATAAAAGACGCCCTGGCCCGCCAGATAGCAGGGAGCGTCCGTTGGGATGAATCCCTTAAATTTATGGCGGATGAAGGAGCGGAACTCTTTATAGAGGCAGGCCCTGGAAAAGTGCTTGCCGGCCTTGTAAAGCGCACTCTCCCCGGCGCAGAAGTAAGAAGCGTGGGAGACACAGAATCCATTACAGAGCTTACCAAATTAAACATCTAGTGGCGTGTAAACTTAATTATGTTCGCGATACTTCGGTCGCAGAGCCGGAGGCGTCGCTGCCGAAGCATATGTAGATAATTGAGCATCCTGCGGTGGCTTATCCAGGCTTCACCCACCGCAGAATGGGCGGATATAGGTTGTCAGGCGAATTGGTTTTCGGGTAGTGCCTCCGGGAGCCTAACCCGCCCACCCGCCTATGCTCCTCTCCGGCACTACCCAGGCTTCATCTAGCTGTTGCTGACAGGTCTGGGCGGGAGGAGAAACACTTTATGCGATACTTCGGTCGCAGAGCCAAAGGCGCCGCTGCCGAAGCCCAGGACGGTAAAGTCCTCCGGGAAGATACTTCGGTCGCAGAGCCGGAGGCGTCGCTGCCGAAGCATTGTTTGAACTTGAAAATCCAAGTTTACAGAGTATTAGTATCCAAAAACCGGAAGGAAAGGAGAAAAGATATCTTGAAACTAGAAGGAAAAGTTGCTATAGTAACGGGAGCCGGCCGGGAAGGCAAGGGAATAGGCAGATACGTCTCGCTTGCCCTTGCCGAAGAAGGCGCCGATATTGTAATTACAGATTACGTAATTGAAAACGCAGAAAAGGTGGTTGCAGAGGTTCAGGCGCTTGGGCGGCGGGCAATAGCCGTGGGCGGAAACGTAGCCGTCCCTGCAGATGCAGATGCAATTGTGGCAAGCGCCCTTAACGAATTCGGCAGAGTAGACATACTTGTCAACAATGCGGGGATTACCCGCGATGCCCTTATAGTTCGCATGTCTGAGCAGGAATGGGATGCCGTTCTCTCTACCAACCTTAAAGGCACCTTTAACTGCACAAAGGCAGTTGCCCGCACCATGATGAAGCAGCGGAGCGGACGCATAGTAAACGTGGCCTCCGTAATGGGCGTAATAGGCAACGTGGGCCAGGCAAACTACTCAGCAAGCAAGGCGGGGGTTATAGCCCTTACAAAAACAACCTCGCGGGAGCTTGGTTCCCGTGGGATAAACGTTAACGCCGTTGCGCCGGGCTTTATCCAGACGGCAATGACGGAAGAGTTGTCCGAAAACGTTCGGAACAGCATAGCGCAGAATATACCACTTAACAGGCTGGGGACCCCTGAGGACGTTGCCAGGGTTATACTCTTCTTGTGCTCAGAGGATTCCAGCTATGTTACAGGCCAGGTTATAAACGTCTGTGGTGGAATGGTAATGTAAGGAGGTGAAATAATGTCTACATTTGATCGTGTAAAAAAAGTTGTCGTAGAGCAGCTTGATGTAAATGAGGATGAAGTTACTCTTCCGGCATCCTTTGTGGATGACCTGGGAGCAGATTCTCTGGACGTCGTAGAGCTTGTTATGGGTCTTGAGGAAGAGTTTGACATCGAGATTCCAGATGAGGACGCAGAGAAGATCGGGGCCGTGCAGGATGCGGTCAGCTATATTGAAGAGAAGGCAAAGGGATAAATCCCGGCCTGGGCGGACACAGGCGAACGGCCGGCACAAGCCGGATTAGCCTGGTTTTGGCAGAGAAGGCTTTTTGGCCGCAAATCTGTGTCCGCTCTGTAAGTTCAGGAGAAATAAATGGAACAGCGAAGGGTCGTTATAACGGGCATGGGGCCAGTCACGCCCATCGGTACGGGTACGGATGTCTTTTGGCGCGCCCTTTTGGATGGAAAATCCGGCGCGGGCCCAATCACCCATTTTGACGCATCCGAACACACAACCCGTATAGCCTGCGAAGTTACAGATTTTAACCCGGAGGATCATCTGGAGCGTAAGGAAGCCAAACGCATGGATCGCTTTACGCAGTTTGCCGTTGTGGCAAGCCAGATGGCATTCCTTGATTCCGGGCTCACAATAACCGATGAGAACGCAGATAGAGTAGGCGTGCTCATAGGTTCCGGCATAGGGGGCAGCGGTACCTGGGAAGATCAGAGCAGAATACTTATAGAAAGAGGGCCGGGCAGGGTAAGCCCCTTCTTTGTGCCCATGCTTATATCAGATATGGGCGCCGGAATGGTCTCCATAATGCTTGGTGCAAAAGGCCCTAATCTGGCTATAACAACCGCATGCGCCACCGGCACGCACTCCATAGGGGAAGCCGCATGTATTATAGCTCGCGGAGATGCCGATGTCATGATTGCAGGCGGGGCAGAGGCCGCCATTACGCCGCTCTCTGTTGCAGGGTTCTGTTCTTTAAGAGCGCTCTCTACAAGAAACGACGAACCGGAACGCGCAAGCCGCCCGTTTGATAAAG
This sequence comes from uncultured Armatimonadota bacterium, assembly GCA_937875395.1. Lineage (GTDB taxonomy): Bacteria > Armatimonadota > UBA5829 > DTJY01 > DTJY01 > CALNCU01. The sequence continues at coordinate 14,560 of CALNCU010000212.1, forward strand.
ATAGAGACGGCTTTGTCATGGGAGAAGGCGCCGGAATAGTAGTGCTGGAAGAGCTTGAATCTGCCAAAAAGAGGGGCGCAAAAATTTATGCAGAGGTGCTGGGTTTCGGCATGAGCGGAGACGCCTACCACATCACCCAGCCCGCACCGGGCGGAGAGGGCGCCGCCCGCTCCATGGCCCACGCGCTTAGAAACTCCGGGATAAAACCCACGGATGTAAACTACATAAACGCCCACGGCACCTCAACAGATGCAAACGACAAGCTGGAGACTGCTGCCGTAAAAAAGGTCTTTGGGGATTACGCCTATAAAATTCCCATAAGCTCCACAAAATCTATGACGGGCCACCTGCTTGGCGCCGGGGGCGGCGTAGAGGTTATAGCCTGCGCCTGTGCCATAAGAGACGGTATATTGCCTCCAACCATAAACTATGAGACACCGGCTCCAGAGTGCGATCTTGACTATGTGCCCAACACGCCAAGAAAGGCAGACGTTCAAGTAGCAATCTCCAACTCCTTTGGATTTGGCGGGCACAATGCCACAGTAGTAATAGCAAAATATAAAGAGTAACCGGCGTCTGTGTCCGCAAAGGGCATATGAGCCGGTATTTGTAGGGGCGGGGGGAGGATACCTCGCCCCTACAGTTATATCTTGGGGCGCGTATTTTAAAGAGAGGACAAGAACATGGCAATATCCAGAAGAGCGCAGAACATAAGCCCATCACCCACGCTGGCCATTACCGCAAAGGCAAAGCAGATGAAGGCGGAAGGCATAGATGTTATAAGCTTCGGCGCCGGAGAGCCGGATTTTGACACCCCGGAGAATATAAAGGCGGCTGCATGCAAGGCCCTTGGCAGCGGCTTCACAAAGTACACCGCCACAGCCGGTACGCTGGGTTTAAGGCAGGCCATCTGTAATAAGCTTAAGCAGGATAACGCCCTCTCTTACAAACCTTCGCAGATAATAGTATCAAACGGCGCAAAGCACTCGCTCTACAACGCCGTTATGACCCTTTGCGACCCCGGCGATGAGGTGATAATCCCCGCCCCCTACTGGGTAACATATCCAGAGCAGGTAAAGCTTGCGGAGGGCACCCCCGTTTTTGTTAAGGCAGATGAGAACACGGGCTTTAAAATAACCCCGCAGATGCTCCTTTCTGCTATTACAGATAAAACAAAGGTGCTCATGCTCAACTCGCCGTCAAACCCAACCGGCGCAGTCTATAGCCGGCAGGAACTTGTTGCAATTGCAGAGATAGCAATCCAGAAGAACCTTTACGTTATTTCTGACGAAATTTATGAAAAAATGGTCTACAATGGAGGCCGCCACGTAAGCATAGCCTCCCTTGGAGATGAGATAAAGAAGCGCACGGTAGTAATAAACGGACTCTCAAAGAGCCACTCCATGACGGGTTGGCGCATAGGTTACGCCGCCGCAGAGCCGCAGATAACTGCCGCCATGGTCCACATTCAGGATCACAGCGCATCAAACCCGGTATCGTTCTCGCAAAGCGGCGCTGTTGAGGCCCTCCTTGGCTCGCAGGAATCCGTAAAAATGATGGTGGAAGAGTTTAACAAGCGCCGCAAAGTAATAACGGCCGGGCTCTCCGCCATCCCTGGAATAGTCTGTCCGGAGCCGGGAGGCGCGTTTTACGTCTTCCCCAACGTCTCCGCCCTCTTTGGAAAGACCGCGGGCGGCGCAGTTATAGAGGATGCAGACGCCTTTGCCGCCTACCTGCTTGATGAAGCACGGGTTGCCGTTGTGCCGGGAGGAGGATTTGGCGCGCCAAACAACATCCGCCTCTCATATGCCACATCCATGGCCAACATAGAGAAGGGCATAGTGCGGATTGCAGAAGCAGTAGGGAAGCTTGCATAAAGTTCATATTCACAAGTGTTTACTTATAAAAGGGCCGGGGAATAAAGAATGAGCCAGGCACCGCTGCAACAGCTAGCGCGTAAACTTAAAATAAAAAAAGAAGAAATACAAATACTTATGCAGGCCCTTACCCACAAATCCTACCTGGGAGAGACGGAGGGGCTTAAGAGCAACGAGCGCCTGGAGTTCCTTGGGGATTCCATTCTGGGGCTTGTAGTTGCGGAGTATCTGTTCAAAAAATACGCAGACAAACCGGAGGGCGATCTTGCAAAGGCAAAAGCCGTCTCCGTAAGCGAACCCATACTTGCAGAAGCCGCAAAGAAGATAGGGGTTCCAGATGCAATCTTTGTAAGTGCGGGCGAAGAAGCATCCGGCGGACGCGAGCGCCCATCCATCCTGGCAGACGCCTTTGAAGCCATTGTTGCGGCCGTCTATCTGGCGCGGGGGATAGATGCAGCCAGGGAGTTTATTCTAAATACCCTGGGGCCTATTCTAAATGATATAGAGCGAGAAGAGTATCACAGAAATTACAAATCCGTGCTGCAGGAACTTAGCCAGAGCCTCCTGAAAAAGGCTCCTAAATATAGAGTAGTGGCAGAATCCGGCGCAGACCATGACAAAACCTTTCTTGTGGAAGCAATAATTAACGAAACGCTGCTTGGGCGGGGCACGGGGAAGAGCAAAAAGCAGGCAGAACAAGCCGCGGCCTTTGAGGCGCTAAAACATCCCCTGTTTCAAAAAGAGCAGGATTCCTGACAAAAGGCTGCCTCCCCCGGCAGCTTACGGGAGGTAATCTATGGAAGAGCGAGTTGAAATAGGAGTCTTTGGCGGCTCCGGGCTTTACCATTTTCTTGAAGATGTGGAAGAGGCTAAAGTGGAGACCCCCTACGGGCCTCCCAGCGATCTGGTACATATTGCAACCGTGGGCGGCAAACGCGTGGCCTTTCTTCCCCGGCACGGCAGAAACCATGAACTACCCCCTCATATGATCCCCTATGCAGCCAACATCTACGCAATGAGAGAGCTTGGGGCAAGCCGCATCATAGGCCCGGCGGCAGTGGGAAGCCTTCAGCCGCACATCAAGCCCGGAGATTTTGTGATCTGCGACCAGTTTGTAGACCGCACATGGGGACGCAAAGATACCTTCTACAACGGCCCCATTGCAACCCACATAACCGGAGCCTATCCCTATTGCGAAGATCTTAGAAAACTCGCGGTAGAATCTACCGCATCAAAGGGTATTACGGTACATGAGACCGGAACCGTGGTGGTAATACAGGGCCCAAGGTACTCCACCAAAGCCGAAAGCCGGTGGTTTACAAACATGGGCTGGGACATAATAAATATGACCCAATACCCGGAGGTAACCCTTGCCCGCGAGCTTGGCATGTGCTACGTAAATATCTCTCTTGTGACGGACTGGGACGCCGGCTGCGAAGGGCTTGAGGGCGTGGAGCCCGTAAATACGGAAGAGGTTATCCGCGTGCTTAACCAGAATAACGAGCGCGTGCAAGGCGTCATTATGGATATGATAGCTAAAATGCCGTCGGGCATCTGCCACGAATGCAGCGAGACCGTGACCCGGTCCCGGTTTGAGTAAGATACGATTGGAGGCTTAAAAAAATGCCTTCTGCATTAAGACCCATCTACTGGGAGGATGGAAAGGTCTGCATTATAGATCAGACCCGGCTCCCTGAAGAAAAGGTTATACTCACTTTTTCAGACTACAAAGATGTTGCGCAGGCCATCCGGGATATGCGGGTGCGGGGCGCACCGGCAATAGGCGTGGCGGCGGCGCTGGGCATTGCCCTTGCAGCGCAATCCCTTCCCGCTCTTGATAAAGCAGAGTTTATCCGCCGCCTTGATGAAATAGGGGAAGAGTTCTCCAGCACGCGTCCCACCGCCGTCAACCTTTACTGGGCCGTAGACCGCATGCTGAACGTACCCCGTGACAGGCTGGATCAGGATGTAGAGGGTCTAAAAAAGTGCCTTATGGATGAGGCGCTTATGGTTTTAAACGAAGATGTGCAGGTAAACCGCACCCTGGGCGCGCACGGCGCAGAGCTTGTAGATGATGGGGATACCGTGCTTACGCATTGCAATGCCGGGGCGCTTGCCACCGCCGGATACGGCACGGCGCTGGGCATAATCAGGGCGGCGGTTGAGAGCGGCAAAAACGTAAAAGTTATAGTAGATGAAACCCGCCCTCGCCTGCAGGGGATGAAGCTTACCGCCTGGGAGCTTAAAGAGAGCGGAATCCCTGTTACGGTAATCACGGACAGCATGGCGGCTTGGATAATGAAAAAGGGTATGGTAAGCTCCGTTATTGTGGGTGCAGATAGAATAGCCTCTAACGGAGATACGGCCAATAAAGTGGGCACCTACGGACTTGCCGTGCTTGCGCGGGCCCATAATATCCCCTTCTACGTTGCGGCGCCGCTCTCTTCCGTAGACCTTACCATTCTGGACGGGAGCGAAATTCCCATAGAAGAGCGCAATCCGGAAGAGGTTACGGATATAGATGGAAAGCGCATCGCCCCCCAGGGCGTGGATGTTATGAACCCTGCCTTTGACGTTACGCCTGCAGAGTACATATCAGCCATAATAACAGAGGAGGGAATTCTTCGCCCGCCGTACCTTCAGACCCTTGTGCAGGCGGAGGCAGTTAAATCCAGCCGGCTCAAGACCTGCATTCTGTAAATTACCCTGCCCGGCGCATGCCGGAAAAAGGAGCAACACGCATGTCAAAAGACCTGGTAGCCGCAAAACTTATAAGAGATATACCGGATTTCCCCAAAGAGGGCATAATTTTTAAGGATATAACCCCCGTTCTATCAGATAGAGATGCCTTTTCAGAAGTGATAGGCCGGTTTGCCGAATTTGCCACGGAGCTTTCCCCGGATGTTATTGTGGGCATAGAATCAAGGGGTTTCATCCTTGGCTCCCCGGTGGCGCTTGAGCTTGGGCGGGGGTTTGTTCCCGTGCGCAAAGTAGGAAAACTGCCGCATGAAACCGTGCAGTGCGAATATGAGCTTGAGTACGGCACAAGCGCAGTAGAGATGCACCGTGATGCCGTAAAACCGGGGCAGCGCGTGCTTATAGTGGATGACCTGCTGGCTACCGGCGGCACGGCGGCGGCCTCTGCAAAGCTTGTAAAATCTCTTGGCGGGGAGGTGGTGGGCATGCTCTTCCTTATAGAGCTGGCCTTCCTCTCCGGCAGGGAGAAGTTAGCGGACTACAATGTAAAGAGCCTTATCACCTATTAGTTTTATCCCCGGCTCCATCAGCAGGCGGAGACTCCCGGGTGGGCCCCCTTCACAGGCGGATGCAAGGAATTTTCTATCTGCCGCTTACTGTCATCTCTGAAATTCTGAAGGTGGGCGTGACAACGGAGGAGATAAACTTTATATCATTTGCCACTGCGTCTATATTGTGCAGCATATCAAGCATGTTTCCGGCAATGGTTACTTCCTGCACCGGGAAGGCAAACTCCCCGCCGCTTATCCACATACCGGAGGCTCCCACAGAGAAGTCGCCGGTGACAATGTTTATTCCGCGCCCCATTGTATCCATAACGTAGAACCCCTCTGAAACCTCGCCCACAAGGTTGTCCACGCTTATTGCGGAGGGCTCAAGGTAGAAGTTTGCCGGGCCTACGGAGGGGATGCTGCCGTAACTTCTGCGCGCGTTGCCGGTGGGTTCCTGCCCGTATTTTCTGGCGGTTCTGGCGTCGTAGAAGTATAGGTTCAGCACGCCCTTATCTACCACAGTCTTCCGTTTTGTAAGTACGCCCTCTCCATCAAACGGCATAGAACCAAGGCCCCACGGCCGGAGCGGATCGTCCGTAAGGGTTACAAGATCACTTGCAATCTTCTTTCCAATCATATCTTTAAGGAAGGACATGCCCCTGTGCACGGCCTCACCTTCCAGCGCGCTAAAGACGGAGCCCCAGAGCATGCTCCCCACGTTCCAATCAAAGATTACCGGCACCTTCTGCGTTTGAACCTTCCGGGCGCCAAGTTTTCTAACTGCGCGCAGGGCTGCTTCCTCCCCTACAAACATTGGGGATTCCAGGTCTTTTAGAAAGCGTTTTGCCGTCCAGTAGCTGCCCACCTGCTTTTCCGGCCCCTGCTCTGCAATGGGCGTGCAGGATATTCCGCATTCCGTAGTGGCGTTGGAGTAGAGTATGCCGTTTGAGTTTGCAATTATTCTGGCGGAGGTGTGGCTGCCAAACCCTGCGCCGTGGCTGTTTGTAATGCGTGTATCAAAATCAAAGGCGGCGCGTTCTGCATCGCGAGCCATGTCTATCTTGTCTTCTGCGGGCAGGTGCTGTATGTTTGGGTCTACAAGGTCAATGTGCGGAAGCGGCCCCGGCCCCACGGCGGGGAGCCCGTTTGCCGCATCTTCACTTGCTACCTGCGCAAGCTCTACGGTATCACTTGCCATCTCTTCCACTACGTCCGGGTGGAAATCTGTGGTAGATGCAAACGCTACCCGGTTACCTACAAATACTCTGAGCCCAAGGCCCTTGTAAGATGCCTGGGTGAGAGTCTCTATATCCCCCATGCGAATATCAACGCTGAACTCGCTGCCCGTCTGCATAAAGACCTCTGCCTCATGGGCGCCCGCCCGCATTGCAGATGAAACAGTCTCTTGCGCAAAATCCAGGTAATCCATATTTAATCCTTTCAGAACACTATTCCGTCGCCGTGCCGCCCACAGTCATCTCTGATACTTTTACGGTGGGCATTCCAACGGTTGTGGGCACAGATTGCCCGCCCTTGCCGCAGCTCCCTATGCCCGGGTCAAGCTTAAGATCGCTGCCCACCATGGTTATCTTTGTAAGCACGTCCGGCCCGTTCCCCACAAGGGAGGCTCCTCGAATGGGCGCGCCCAGTTTTCCTCCCTCTATCATGTAGCCTTCCGTTATGGTAAAAACAAAATTGCCGCTTGCAATATCTACCTGGCCGCCGCTGAAGTTTTTGGCGTATACTCCCCGGTCTACGGAACGGATAATCTCTTCCGGGTTGCTCTCTCCGGCCTCCATAAAGAAGCAGCTCATGCGGGGGATGGGCACATCATGGTAGCTCTCTCTGCGCCCGTTGCCGGAGAGGGGCAGGTTCATAAGCCGCGCGTTCAGCTTATCCGTCATGTATCCCTTAAGCACGCCTTTTTCTATGAGTACTTTGCGCTCTCCGGGAGTGCCTTCATCATCTATATTATAAGAGCCGCGGGCGTTTGGGATGGTGGCATCATCTACAATGGTGCATAGCTCGGATGCAACCTTCTGGCCTATTCTGCCGGCATAGACGGACTGCGCCTTTCGGATGAAATCCGCCTCAAGCCCGTGCCCCACAGCCTCATGAAAGAGCACGCCGCCCCAGGCATTGTGTATCACCACGGGCATGGTTCCGGCGGGCGCGGGTACGGCCTTAAGCTGAACCACCGCCATGCGGGCAGCCTCCCTTGCAATCTCCTCCGGCGAGACTTTGTTGAAGTATTCTATCCCTATTCTTCCGCCGCCCCCGTAGCTCCCGCTTCTGGAGATAGCTCCTTCCACGGCCAGGCAGCGTACCATCATCCTTAAAATGGTCTCTTTATCTGCAACCCACAGGCCCTCAGAGTTGGCTATTATAGTCTCATCAGTGGCATCTGCATAGTAGACATCAACTTCCTTTATTCGGGGGTCATAGGCAAAGGCGGCATCGTTTGCCTGGGTGAGAATTCTTGATTTATCTTTTGCGGAGACCTCTTCCGGGTTTACCTCTACGGCATAGTAGTCCGGGGCAAGACGGGCATTAACCCTGACGGGACGTTCCACACTGGTACTATGGGCTATGTGCGCCGCTACGCGGGCGGCCTCTGTAAGGCTCTCCATGCCAAGATTGTCTGAATATGCGTAACCCGTCTTTTCCCCGCAAATAACGCGAACCCCAACTCCCATGCTTATGCGCATGGCCGCCGAGCGGATCTTCTGCTCTTCAAGCGGTATGCTGGCGCTCTTTGACCTTTGAATAAAAATCTCTGCAAACTCCCCTCCGCGCTCAAGGGCGACGGAGAGCAGCTTCTCTATATCAGCCTTGGGTAGAAGGGGAGAATCCCCCTCCTCGCGGGCGGATGCAAAGGGCGGCCCTGATAGTTCTTCCATAGCTTCTCCTAAATCTTTCTTAAAGCAACGGGCAAATGGTAACAGATACCCGTCTCCCCGGTCAAGAAAGCGTTTTTTGGTGCCCTATCTCTACAAAGCTTAATACAGCTGATGTATGGGGTGCAATACCCTGTAATCTTTCTTATACCCAGGAAATTTCAGAATAATCCAACAAAACTACTTGACAATGGTATTATCAAGTATTATGATGATGATACTATCATGCCATCGTCCGTTCCGGTGTTTGGAGCGGTACAGGGAGTGTATGCCATGAGACTGGATAAATTTACAATAAAGGCACAGGAAGCCACTGTAGAGGCACAGCGCATTGCAGAAGAAAAGGGCCATCAGGAGATAGGCGTAGAACACCTGCTCCTTGCGCTTATCCGGCAGGATGAGGGCGTGGTTTCGCCTGTTTTGCAGAAGATTGGCGTAAACCCGTCCGCCGTTGGGTCGCAGGCAGAGGCGGCAACAGATAAGCTGCCCAAGGTCTCCGGCGCAGGCGGCCAGCAGTATATATCTCATGAACTTAAAGCCGTGCTGGATTCAGCCTTAAAAGAGGCCGAGCGCATGAAGGATGAGTACGTGAGCACAGAACACCTGCTCCTTGCGCTCTCTGAATCTTCCGGCGGGGCGGGAAAAATCCTCCGGGAGAGCGGCGCCTCAAAAGATAAAATTCTGCAGGCGCTGGTAGAAGTGCGCGGCGGGGCCAGGGTTACAGACCAGAACCCGGAAGAGAAGTATCAGGCCCTTGAACGTTATGGCCGCAACCTTACAGATATGGCCCGTAAAGGGAAGCTTGACCCCGTTATAGGCCGGGACGAAGAGATACGCCGCGTGGTTCAGGTGCTCTCCCGCAGGACTAAGAACAACCCGGTGCTCATAGGGGAGCCGGGCGTGGGAAAGACAGCCATTGTAGAGGGCCTGGCGCAGCGGATAATCTCCGGCGACGTCCCGGAGAGCCTTAAGGACAAACGCATAATCTCTCTAGACCTTGGGGCAATGCTTGCGGGCGCCAAGTTTAGGGGGGAGTTTGAAGACAGAATGAAGGCCGTGCTCCGCGAGGTATCGGAAGCAGAGGGAGAGGTAATCCTCTTTATAGACGAGCTGCACACCGTAGTGGGCGCAGGCGCGGCAGAGGGCGCGGTGGATGCGTCAAACATGCTTAAACCCATGCTTGCCAGGGGGGAGCTTAAGTGCGTGGGCGCAACCACCCTGGATGAATATCGCAAGTATATAGAAAAGGACGCCGCCCTTGAGCGAAGGTTCCAGACGGTGCTTGTGGGGGAACCCGGCGTAGACGATACCATAGCCATTCTCCGCGGCTTAAAAGAGAAGTACGAGGTACACCACGGCGTAAAGATTAACGATTCCGCCATAGTCTCGGCCGCGGTGCTCTCTAACAGATACATTGCAGACCGGTTTCTGCCGGACAAAGCAATAGACCTTATAGATGAATCCGCCTCCAGGCTCAGGATAGAGATAGACAGCATGCCCACGGAGATAGACGAGATAGAACGCCGCATAAGACAGCTTAAAATAGAGCGGGAGGCTCTAAAAAAAGAGACGGATAAATCTGCCCTTGAGCGCAAAGAAAAGATAGAGCATGAACTTGCAGGGCTTAAGGAAGAGAGCGCCCGCATGAAGTCCCACTGGCAGAACGAGAAGAACGCCGTGGCTCGCATACGCCAGATAAAAGAGAAAATAGAGCAGACCCGCCTCTTGGAGCAGGCCGCCGAGCGGAAGGCCGATCTGCAGAAATCGGCAGAGCTTAGGTACGGCGTGCTGCCCGGCCTTGAGAAAGAGCTGCAGGCAGAGAGCGCAAAGCTTCTGGAGCTTCAAAAAGACCAGAAGATGCTGAAAGAAGAAGTAGATGAAGAGGATATTGCCCAGGTGGTGAGCAAGTGGACGGGCATACCCGTCTCCAAGATGCTGGAAGGCGATATGCAGAAGCTTGTGCGCATGGAAGACCGCTTAAAGGAACGCGTAGTTGGCCAGGATGATGCCGTGCGGGCGGTCTCAAACGCCGTGCGGCGTGCGCGCGCCGGGCTTCAAGACCCGGACAGGCCCATAGGCAGCTTCATCTTCCTTGGCCCCACCGGCGTGGGAAAGACAGAACTTGCGCGGGCGCTGGCAGAGTTTCTCTTTGACGACGAGCGGGCAATGATCCGCCTGGATATGTCTGAATACATGGAGAAGCACTCCGTAGCAAGGATGATAGGCGCACCTCCTGGATACGTGGGGTTTGAGGAGGGCGGCCAGTTAACGGAGGCCGTAAGGCGCCGCCCGTACAGCGTGGTGCTCTTTGATGAAATAGAGAAGGCGCACGGAGATGTCTTTAACGTGCTTCTGCAGATTCTGGACGACGGGCGCATGACGGACGGCCAGGGCAGAACGGTAGACTTTAAGAATGCCGTGATTATAATGACCAGCAACATAGGGAGCCAGTGGATACAAGAGCTTGGCGGCCTTAACGATTCTGAGATGCGTTCCCGCGTGACGGATGCCTTAAGAGAGCACTTCCGCCCAGAGTTCTTGAACCGCGTAGATGATATAATCATCTTTAACTCCCTTGGAGCGGCGCAGATAAAGAAGATAGTGGGCATTCAGCTTAATCACCTGCTAACGCGCCTTGCCGGGCGGGGGATAGAGCTGGATGTAACGGATAAAGCCAAGGAGGAGCTTGCGCTTGAAGGCTTCGACCCATCCTACGGCGCCCGCCCGCTCAAGCGGACAATCCAGAAGCGGATTCAAGACCCTCTTGCCATAAAAATCCTTGAAGGCCAATTCCACGATGGCGACCGGATAAGGGTGGATGCAGAAGAGAACGGGGAGATAACCTTCACCCTCCAAGGCTCTTCAGATTAATCCGTTCTTGCCGGATACAAGGGGAGAATGAGACCAGGGGGCGTACTGCTTTGACAGACGCCCCTTTTTTATGATACTTAGGCCGCAGAGCCGGAGGCGTCCCTGCCAAAGCAAGGAGCATCAACCCCCGGGGCGATACTCCGGTCGCAGAGTGCAAAGCACGCCGCCAAAGCAAGATGTACCAACCCCCGAGGGCGATACTCCGGTCGCAGAGTGCAAAGCACGCCGCCAAAGCAAGGGGCATCAACCCCCCGAGGCGATACTTCGGTCGCAGAGCCAAAGGCGCCGCTGCCGAAGCACATGTAGATAA
>CALNCU010000213.1 GCA_937875395.1 uncultured Armatimonadota bacterium
GAGCTTATAAGCCATAAACTACTGCTCAGGGCCGGGTTCATACGGCCGCTCATTGCGGGAGCCTACACCTTTATGCCGCTGGGGTACCGGGTGCTTACAAAGGTCTCAAACATCATCCGGGAAGAGATGAACGCGTCCGGCGCGCAAGAGCTTCTAATGCCCGCCATCCACCCCCGCGAACTCTGGGAAGAGAGCGGTCGAGAGGCCACCATGCATGAAGTCCTGATAGGCTTCAAGGACAGGCGCGGCACAGAATACTACCTTGGCCCCACGCACGAAGAGGTTATAACAGACCTGGTGCGCAAAAACGTCCGCTCCTACCGGGACCTCCCATTAAACCTTTACCAGATACAGACCAAGTTCCGGGACGAACCCCGCCCCAGGGGCGGCCTGCTCCGTGCCCGTGAGTTTTTAATGAAAGACGCCTACTCCTTTGACCGGGATGAGGCCGGCCTTGATGCCACCTACAACAGCATGTACCGCACGTACATAAAAATCTTTCAGCGCTGCGGCATAGATATAGTCCCCGTAGATGCAAGCGGCGGCGCCATAGGCGGCAAGGAGACAAAGGAGTTCATGCTTCTAATCCCCACGGGCGAGGACTCCATCCTGATCTGCCCCAAGTGCGGATACGCGGCAAACCAGGAGATAGCAGACTTCCGCCTTGTAACCCCAAAGCCTGCCGAAGCCCCGAAGGAGATGGCCCGCGTAGACACCCCGGAGGCCCACACCGTTCAGCAGGTGTGCGACTTCCTTAAAGTCTCCCCGGAGCGCCTTGTAAAAACGCTCATCTACATGGCGGACGGCAAGCCCGTGGCGGCGCTTATAAGGGGTGACAGGGAGCTTAACGAGGGGCGCTTCCGCGCATTTTTGGGGGCGGCACAGCTTGAGATGGCCACCCCGGAAGAGATACAGCAGTTCACCGGAGGCCCCGTAGGGTTCAGCGGGCCGGTGGGCCTTAAGATACCCATCTACGGCGATGAAGAGTTAAGAGGCATGGTAAACTTTGTTACCGGAGCAAACAAAGCAGATACCCATCTTGTAAACGTAAACTGGACGGATGTAAAAGAAGAAATCACCTGGACGCGCCTAAGGCTCGCCGTAGAAGGGGATATCTGCCCCGGGTGCGGGGAGAAGCTTGAAATCCGCCGGGGCATGGAGCTTGGGCATATCTTTAAACTCCGCTACGCCATATCAGAGCCGCTGGGCGCCTCCTATACAGATGAAGACGGGAGCGAGCGGCTTATTATAATGGGTTGCTACGGCATAGGGGTAAGCCGTATCCTGGCCGCCGTGGCAGAAGTATTAAACGATAATAACGGGCTTATCTGGCCTGCATCCATAGCGCCGTTTGCGGTACACTTAATAGCCGCCAACATAACGGACGAAACCCAGAAAACCCTTGCAGAGCAGCTGTATGCAGAGCTCCTGCAAGCCGGCGTGGAAGTGCTTTTTGACGACCGGGAAGAACGGGCGGGAGTAAAGTTTAAGGACGCAGACCTTATAGGCTGCCCCGTGCAGATTATTGTGGGCAAGACCGCGGCAGAAGGCCGTGTAGAGATACGCAGCAGAGCCACCAAGGAAGCAGAAGTGGTCCCCGCTGCAGATGCCGTAGAGAACGTGCGCAAAAGG
>CALNCU010000214.1 GCA_937875395.1 uncultured Armatimonadota bacterium
CATGCGCTTGAAGAATCCGGCTTTCCGCATGTGCGTTTTGGCAATACCATATTCAAAGGCGAGCTTACGGCGCCGCTGGTACGCGGCGATGATACAGATAAGGTTCGCTCTGCCATGGATTATCTATGGCGCATGGGCCATAGAAGAATAGGCTCTGTATACTACAGGCCGGGATCGGATGAAATGCGCGAATATATCAACTTTTACAGCAAGCACGGCGGGCATAAAGAAGGGTGGCTTATGCAGGTAGCCTTCTCCGGTCCGCCGGAGAAGTGGTTTGGTTTCCCGGAGCCGGGTATGGCTGTAGATTACATAGAGCGCAATCCGGATATTACAGCCGTCATAGTAGAAAACGGCTCGGTCTGCGCAGAGCTTATGCAGCACGCATCAAGAGCAGGCAAATCCCTCCCGCGCGACCTCTCATTTATCTGCCTGGCAGATTGGCCGGGCTTAAACGTTATGGTCCCCCCTGTTACGGCCTTTAAGGTACCCAGAAAGGCCATGGCGGAGAGGGCATGCCAAATTCTGTTTGATATTATGGAAAACAATGCTTCCCACAGCAAAAGAATAGATGCTATGAAATATAAGCTTATAGAAAGAAGCTCTGTTAGCTACCGGGAAATCGCCGGATGCTTCAACTGAACCCTACGCAGTGCATATCTACGTAATCAGAAAGAGATAGGAGGAGACTCGTGAAGAATACTGCATTAGCAATACTGGCCGCGTGCGTACTGGTTACAGGCGCATGGGCGGCAAGCGTACCTGAAAAAGAGTATGTAAAGGATAGTAACACCACATTTCTCTGCCACTTCAATTCGGCAGAAGAGGTAAAGGCGCTCTCCGGCATAATAGGGGGCGAGGCAAAGTTTGTCCCCGGCAAGTTTGGGATGGGCGTACAGATAGAAAAATCCAAGGATTCCCTAAAATTCCCCTCGGCGGGAGTCTTTAACGAATCTGAAGGCACCATAGAGATGATGGTTAAATCCCTGGTGGATCTTGCGGAGTACAAGCATCCCGCAGACTCGCACCCCTACCTGTTGCACCTCTTCAAAAACGATAATAACTGGCTGGGACTGTTCTACAATGTTCACAACCGAACCATTGTAGCCAACATAGCAAGCGATAAATCCGGTTCCAAGGTAAGCAGCTACCCGCAGGCATTGGCAACCTGGAAGGCCGGGGAGTGGCACCATGTGGCCTGCACCTGGGGCAAGGGCTCAACCAACCTGTACATAGACGGCAAGATTGTAGCCACCCAGAAGTACGATGCAGGCATTGGGGTTCAGCCAGGTAACTTCACCGTGGGATGCACCGCCTGGTGCAGCAACCCGGCGAAGATGGTAATAGATGAGCTACGCATCTCTAATATAATGATAGACTTCAACAAGGCGGAAGACTGGTAAATACCAGGTGGATTTGCGGGCAGGGCGCAGTTTGCCCTGCCCGTTTTTATGTAAGGAGTAAAAATGAGCAGGGTGAAAATAGGAATTATAGGCTGCGGAGATATGGCAAAAGTTCATGCAGCCGGGCTTGTGCAAATAGAAGAAGCAGAGATCACGGCGCTTTGCGATACATCAAATGATCGGCTAGAAGCAATAAAAAAGCTGCTCCCCCAAGCAACGCCCGCCGTATATTCAGACTACAGAGAGCTTCTTTTAGATAAAAATGTAGATGCTGTTTTGGTAGCCCTGCCAAACTTTTTACATCTTGAAGTGGGCTTGGCCGCGTTTGAGCACGGAAAGCATATCCTTATGGAAAAGCCCATGGGGCGGAACACAGAAGAATGCGATGCGCTGATTTGCATGGCAGAGGAGAAGGGGCTTGTTCTGCAGTCCGGCATGCTTTTAAGATACGCCCCGGTATATAAAGCCATAGAGGAACATCTTGCAATGCCCGGCGCCGGGGAACCCTCTATTGCCTGGGTGAACGAGTTTAGAGCAAACTTCCCTCACAAGTGGCGTTACAGCCAAAGTCTTACAGGCGGGGCGCTTGTAGAAAAATGCTGCCACCACTTTGACCTGTTCAACTGGTGGGTGGGGGAACTCCCGGAGAGCGTTATGGCAACCGGCGGCCAGAACGTTATAAAAAACAGGCAGCCCTACCACGTGTACTGCCCGCCCACAGAAGAGTTTGAGATTGACGATGCCACCATTATAGACCATGCTGCAGTAAGCATTAATTATCCCGGCGGCGCCAAGGCAAACCTGCTCCTCTCCTTGCATTTAGATTTTGACGCCTCCGCAGACGGCTATGAGGCTGGCTTGGTCACAACCACCGGGAAGCGCCTTGTAACAAATGGCCAGCACCTTACCGCCTACGGTTTCGGCGATGCAAAACACGCCGTTGAAATAGATACCGGCCAGGGCAAAGACCTGCCGCTTTTAGGGGAAGACCGCGAGTTTGTGCAAAGCATACTCCTTGGCCGCAAACCATTCACAGATGGAAAGGTAGGCAGGGATTCCGTACGTGTGGGAGAGCTTGCGGAACTCTCCATTGCAAAAGGTGGGGAAAAGATACCCTTTTAGGTAAAATATTCTATTTCTGTGGGCGGGAGCAACTCCTCCCGCCACAACCCCCGGGCAGAGATGGCTGTCGTCTACCCGCTTTGCGCGGTTGCACCCCATGCAATTCGCCGGTTTGACATGCGTAGTCTATTCATGTATTATTTTACGGTAAACACACCTGATTCCGGCACCAAGCCGCCCCCAAATTCGTTTTAAGCAGAAAAAGCGCGGGCGCAGGCCGGTATACAGCCGTCCTATTTTAGAGGTGAACATGGCACGAGTTTTGGTTAGCGATCCAATTGCAAAAGAAGGAATAGAGCTGCTGCAAGAGCACTTTGATGTAGACGTGAAAACGGGTATGGATAAGTCCGAACTCATCTCTATCATAGGTAATTACGATGCCCTTGCCGTGCGGAGCGAGACAAAGGTCACAGCCGATGTACTTGAAGCTGCCACAAAACTAAAGATAATAGGGCGCGCAGGCGTGGGCGTAGACAACATAGATGTTCCCCTTGCCACGCAGAAGGGCATCCTGGTGGTAAACTCGCCTGCCGGAAACACCATTGCCGCCGCAGAGCTTACCATGGCTATGATGCTCTCTCTCTCCAGAAACATACCGCAGGGGCATAACTCCCTCCGTGCCGGAGAGTGGAAACGCAGCAAATTTGTGGGCAATGAACTCTACGGCAAGACGCTGGGTATCTTTGGGCTGGGGAAGATAGGGGCCACCGTG
Source organism: uncultured Armatimonadota bacterium (assembly GCA_937875395.1). Lineage (GTDB taxonomy): Bacteria > Armatimonadota > UBA5829 > DTJY01 > DTJY01 > CALNCU01. The sequence goes on from CALNCU010000214.1 coordinate 3,238, forward strand.
GCCCGCCGCGCCAAGGCCTTCAAGATGGATATACTGGGCTGCGACCCGTTTATCTCTGCAGAGTACGCCGCAAAGCTGGGTATACAGCTGGTCACGCTTGAAGAACTCCTTGCAAAGAGCGATTACATAACCCTTCACGTCCCCGCAACAAAAGAGACCAGGGGGTCCATAGGGGAGAAGCAGATAGCCATGATGAAGCCCACCGCCCGGCTTATAAACGTGGCCCGCGGAGGAATTGTAGATGAGGCCGCTCTCTGCCGCGCCGTAGAGGAAGGGCTCATTGCCGGCATTGCATTTGACGTCTTTGAGCAGGAACCGCCTTCCGTAGACAACCCGCTCCTTAAACTGGATAACGCAATTACCACCCCGCACCTTGGCGCATCTACAAAAGAGGCACAGGTAAACGTGGCGGTAGATATTGCAGAGCAGATAGTAGAAGTGCTCTCCGGCAAGCCATCAAGAAGCGCCGTAAATATGCCCGCCATGAGCGCAGATATTCTTGCAGCTATAAAACCCTATATAACCCTGGGCGAGCGGATGGGCGCCATGGCCGTGCAGCTTGCAGACGGCGCAGTGGAATCTATAGAAATCTCCTACTGCGGAGACCTTGCCAACCTTGAAACCGGCCCCATAGGGCGGAGTGTGCTCAGAGGGCTCCTTCAGCCCGTGCTCATAGAATCTGTAAACCTGGTTAATGCGCCAATCATTGCAGAATCGCGCGGGATAAGAATCACAGAGAGCCGCAGCGCCGCCCCGGAGGATTACACAACCCTCCTTGTAGTGAAAGTAAAAACAGACAAGGGTCAAAAAGTAATAGAAGGCACCCTTTTTGGAAAGAGAGATATACGCATAGTAGGTATAGACGACTATGCGTTTGATATGTCCCCCGAAGGATACATGGTGGTCACAACCCATATGGATAAGCCGGGTATCATAGGCCGCGTGGGCACCCTTCTGGGCGAACAGCGGATAAACATAGCCGGGATGAACGTAGGCCGCCAGGGCGCGGGCGAGCAGGCCATGATGGTGCTCTTTGTAGACGAGCCCGTGACCGAAGAGGTACGAAGGCAGATAATAGAGCTCCCCGGAATAGAGTCCGTAAAACTGGTTCGGTTTGTCTAAGTTTTAGTTATAAAACAGAACATCCTATCCGGCCCATCAGCCATACCCGGCGGGTGGGCCGCCTCTTTTTGCAAGAGAGGGCTAGCAGGCCGGTCTCCAAAAACATTCTCTTTCCTCCAAGGCCCGCCGCAACCCCCGGGCAGAGATGACTGCCGCCTGCCTACTTTAAGAAATTCCCCCCAGCCATGACCAGTCCTTGGCAGGGCGCCCGGGCATCTGGTAATATAGCAACAAAGGTCTTTTTTAATAGAAGTTTTGGCAGCGGCATGGAGATATAAGTGTTATTTGAGAAATCGGTTCCAAAGGAGGCCAGGGAGGCTTTTAGGCTTGATTCCACGGCCGGGATTCTTTTTGGGGTCTTTACCGGCTTAATAACCCCTTTTCTTGGGTTTATTGCCCGTGACAGGCTAAACTCAAGCGCTTTGCTGATAGGCCTTATCTCTGCGGCCCCGTTTATAGGGAACATGCTCTCTCTCTTCTACGCCAACCTTATGCAGGGCAGGCGGAAGATGCCCTATGCAACATGGCCCGTAGTTGCAGGAAGAGGGCTTTTTCTGTTCACACTCTTTACCTTCACCCCGCTTTCATTTGCAATTGTGGTTGCCGCCGCCCAGCTTTTAACCGGTGTTGTTGCGCCGGCCTATGCCGCCGTTGTAAAAGAGATATATCCGGCGGATAGGCGGGGGTCTATTATGGCATACGTCCGCGTAGGCACAACATTTGCAATGTTCATAGCCACCCTCCTGGCCGGAATGCTGCTCAAGCATGTGAGTTTTAGATACATCTTCCCGGCAGGCGGACTGGTGGGCGTTGCATCGGCATTTGCGTTTGCCGGAATCAGAACCCAGCCGGTAGACCCGTCTGAGGGCAACATTCAAAGGCAGCAGCCGTTCCACTTCCTTTCAGATACATTTGCCATATTCCGACACAACAGACAGTTCATGGTATACATGATAGCTATCTTTATTGCCGGTTTTGGGAACCTTATGCTGCTTCCGCTCTACCCAATCTTTCAGGTGGATTCCCTGCATATAACGGCGGCTCAACTTGCAATACTCACCGGTGCCTCAACTGTTGCCTGGATGCTCTCCTACCCGTACTGGGGAAGATACCTGGATATAAATAGCCCCGTGCTGGCAACGATTATTAATATGGTTATATCCAGCCTGGTGCCTTTAATCATCTTTGCCTCCGGGAGCGTCTGGATGCTTCTTCCGGCGTATGTTATTCTGGGCATAGTAAACGGCGGAACAGAGCTGGCTTACTTTAACAGCATCCTCCATTTTGCAGAAGATGGAATGGAGACCAGGTACCAGGCCCTGCATAACTTTCTGCTTGGGATAAGGGGGACGGTGGCTCCCTTCTGCGGGGCTGCGCTTGTTACCCTTTTTGGGTCTATAGGGCTTGATGTAAGGTATGCCTTTCTTGTAGGAGCGCTCCTGTTTTTTGTGGGAATTCTTATCCAGATTATTGGATTAAGGCTGTCTGGCGATAAAAAAGCAGAAAGTATGTAGCAGGCACCGGACGGGGAGGCCGCCCGATGCCCCATGATATATATTACGAAGCCTTTGCCTCTCGTTCCTTAAGTTCGGCTTCCATCTGCAGGCGTTTTGCCTCTGCAGCTTCCTTTCCGGCTTCTACCGCCTCTTTTGCGCGGCTCCGCCAGGTGCTTGTCACGCTGCCGCCCTTCTTTGCTGCTTGCTGAACCTTTTCCTGGGCCGTGCCCGCCGCCTGCCTGGCCTTCTCCTGTGCCTTTTTGGCAGTCTCAGATGCGCCGCTCTTAATATTCTCCCAGGTTGCGCCGGCCTTTTTTCCGGTATCCTTGGCCATTGTCCCTATATCATGCCTTAATTCCTCGCCGGTCTTAGGTGCATACAGCAGAGCAGTTGCCGCGCCTGCAGCAGCCCCTACCAGTATTCCCAGCCAAAATCTCCCACTCATGTAATCCTCCTCCTATTAGTAAACAGATGCCCCAATTTTCTTATATCAGGCAGCTTTTGTTGTAACCTCTACCACCGTCTCCTCCGGCTCAATCTCGCTCTGGGCGGAACTCTCCCTCCATACCTGCACCGCCTTTGTGATGCCCGCAATTATGCTTGATACAGAAATAATGGGCGCTGCTGCGGTGTTTTCAAGCAGGCCGGTGGTTGCCACCACTTTGCCGGATACCTTCCGGGCGGTGTTCTCCCCAATATCCATAATCTTAGATGCCCTGTCGCCCACATTATCCATAATGCCGTTTACTTTTTTCACCGTGGACTGAACTTCCCCCACTGCGGGCACAACGGATCTGCCAACAAGGCGGCTTATGGAAAATACCAGAAAGGCAATGGAGATAAGCAGCAAAATGTTGCAAAAGGCTATAATGCCCACAAACACAGTTAAAAGTGTCACCAGAATGCCTCCCTTCCGGTTTCTGACGATAATCCTCTACCCGCGGGTTATTGTGCACAAAACCTGTACCGGTATTTTGCCCGGATGATTTGATTGCTAATCCGTCTTTTATAATATCCGCCTGCAGATTCTCTGGACACGGGAACTTTGTGTATGGTAAACTTTCAATGAATGCAAGAGGCGGCAGGCGGATGTCAGGATATGCTCCTGTAACCTTTATCAACTTCTTGTATTAAAGATTTTATGCCGCTTTGCGGAAGGAGCAGAACATGTCAAGAATATACAACTTCAATGCAGGGCCTGCAGCGCTGCCGGTTGAAGTTCTGGTTAAGGCACAGTCGGAGCTTGTGGAATACGGCAAGGTGGGAATGTCCCTTATGGAGATGAGCCACCGCTCCCAGGATTTCCAGGCCGTTATAGATGCTGCAGAAGCAAATGTAAGGGCGCTTATGGGTGTCACGGATGACTATGCCGTTCTCTTTCTGCAGGGTGGCGCCAGCCTTCAGTTTGCCACTATTCCCATGAACCTGCGCAGGCCGGGCAGGTCTGCAGATTATGTAAACACGGGTGCCTGGGCGGGAAAGGCCGCAAAGGAGGCCGGGCTTACCGGGGATGTGCACATTGCATGGGACGGCAGGGCGGAGGACTTCAAGCGTGCCCCCAAACCTTGTGAGCTTAACCTCTCCCCGGATGCAGAATACGTTCACATCTGCTCTAACGAGACAATAGGCGGAATCCGCTTTGCAGAGTTCCCAAGCACAGATGCGCCGCTTATTGCAGATATGTCCAGCGAGATTATGTCCAGGGCGGTGGATGTAAACCGGTTTGGCATGATATACGCAGGCGCTCAAAAGAACATAGGCCCGTCCGGTCTTGCGCTTGTTATAATACGCAAAGACCTTATGGAGCGGTGCCCGGAGACGGTGCCGTACTTCCTCCGCTACACAACGCACGCAAACGAAGGCAGCATGTACAACACGCCCAACACCTGGGGCATCTACATCCTTAGGCTTGTCACAGATGGAATGCTTGAGCAGGGCGGTATTGCTGCAATAGAGAAGGCAGATGAAGAGAAGGCGGCCGCGCTCTACTCTATACTGGATTCAAGCAGCTTCTGGACCGCCGTGGCAGATAAAGAGAGCCGTTCCATCATGAACGTGGTCTGGCGCCTGCCCAGCGAAGAACTTGAAGAGAAGTTTGTGGCAGATGCAAAGAAGGCCGGTCTTGTAGGCCTTAAGGGCCACAGGTCTGTGGGAGGAATCCGCGCAAGCATATACAATGCCGTGCCTAGGGAATCTGTAGATGCGCTTATTGCCTTTATGAAAGATTTTGAGGCTAAAAACGGCTGATTTTCCCCTTCCCTAATATATGCCGAAGGAACCAGCCCTCTCTTTGTCGAAATGCTAATACATAACACAAAGAGGGGGTTTTGCTTATGGCCCGGATAAAAGTTACCGCTGCAATACAACCGGCGTACCAGCATATGGTGCGCATGCTCTTTAGACCCTTCAACCTGAAAAAGTGGCTTGCACTGGGTTTTGTATCGCTTCTGGCGGGGAGTGCGGGCGGAGGCCCGGGCGGCAGATTCCCCTGCGGTTCTTCTGAACCCAATACAAGAGAGATTGATCAGGCGCTGCAATGGATGGCCGCCCACTGGGGGATTATTGCCGCTGCCGGAGCTATCTTTGTAATCCTCCTGTTTGTTTTGTATTGGCTGGGTTCAATCTTCCGGCTGGTGTATACAGAGCAGGTTGCAAAAGATTCCTACGCCATAAAAGAGCCGTTCGCCCGCCTGAAAAGCCTTGGCACATCCCTCTTTTTATGGCTGGCAGGGTTTGGTTTTGCCTTTATTGCTGCAGCCGGCATTCTGGTTGGGTTGCCGGTTGGACTTGCCTTTGGCCTGAACGCGGCCGGGTGGGTACAGGTGGTTGCCGCTGCATGGGGAGTTATAGCCTTCCTTGCTATTTTGCTAATCTTTATAATAGTGAACATTTTTGCAATAGAGCTGGTTTCAGGGGTAATGTATACCCGCGGAGTGAGGGTGCTTGAGGCGTGGCGCCTTCTTCTGCCGCGCCTTAAAGAAAACATTGGTCAGACGGCGCTGTACCTGCTGCTGATCTTTGCGTTTTGCATAGGGCTTGCAATTCTATCCATATTTGCAGCATTTATTGTACTTATGGTTATGCTTATACCCTTTGGCGGCGTCTTTCTTTTGGCGGCGCTTATTGGAAAGTCCGCCGGGCTTGTCTGGAATGCGGCCACAATCTCTATTGCAGCTTTCTACGGCGCCATATTCTTTGCGGCATACATATACGTTTTCTCCTGCATTTTGCAGCCCGCCGTCGTCTTTCTACGGGCCTTCTCTCTTGCCGTGCTTGGGCAGATGGATGAATCGTTTGCCACCGTGCCCACGGGCCTTGAACCGCTTTTGCAGAATGAACAATGAGCCGGCTCAGTTTTACCAGAAGCCAGAGCGCGGCAATTACCACGCTTGATAGATCTGTCTGCGTCTCCGCAGGGGCGGGTTCCGGCAAAACGGAGGTGCTTGTTCGCAGGTTCTGCCATATTGTTGAAGAGAACAGGGCCGCCGCAGAAGAAATTCTCACCGTCACCTTTACGGAAAAAGCCGCCAGGGAGATGAAAGAACGCATAGTCCGCCGGTTTGAGGAACTTGGCCGGGAGAAGGATAGGCGGGCGGTGGAATCTGCCTACATAGGCACCATCCACAGCTTCTGCATGAGGGTGCTCAAGGAGAACAGCATCCGGGCTCAGGTAGACCCCAACTTCTCTGTGCTTGATGAGGCATCCTCCCTTGCGGTTGCGGCAAAGGCCTTTAATTCCACGCTGGAATCCTTTGCCGGCGATGCAGATGCAGAGGAGCTTGTTGTAAACCTTGGCACATCTACCGTAAAGAGCGCCGTAACTTCCCTCTACGGGCATATCCGCAGCCTGGGACTCCTTCCATCCCCCCGTCTTGTGGCAGACCCCGTTCCATCCCTCCCATACAGGGAGATGCTTGAACGTTGCATAAATAATCTTCCCGAACCCGGCCCGGATTCTTCAGCTGCGCTGGTGAGGGTGCTTGAGGGCATAAGGGAAGGGCTCCCTGCCGCAGAAGAAGATATAACCCGCCTTTGCGCATTGCAGGAAGAGGGGCGCCTGGACTGGGAGAGCTTTATCCGCCTGAAAGAGTATATAAGCAGGTTCAAGCTGAACGCCGGAGGGAGGGACGTGCAGGAGAAGATAAAACGGGCTAAAGGCGCGCTTACAGATCTTATAGGCGCCTGCCTTGACTGCGAATCCTCCCGGTACGCCAACACCCTTCTTGCGCTTACCTCCCGCTTTCATGAGCTCTACGGAGCGGCAAAGATTAGCATGGGCGCGCTTGATTATAATGATCTGCTTACAAAGACCCGCGATCTCTTTATAAGGGAGGACGGCGGCCTTACAGAGATTGCACTGGCCTACAAAAACAGGTTCCGGTTTATCTCCATAGATGAGTTTCAGGATACCAACCGCCTGCAAAAACAGATAATAGATGCGGTTGCAAGGCCGGATAATATCTTTACCGTTGGAGATATCAAGCAATCCATCTACAGTTTTATGTATAGCGATGTAGACGTCTTTAAGGAACACCAGAAGAGCGCCCGGGTAGATAAAAAACGCTGGGCGGTGCTCCCATTTCAAGAAAACTTCCGAAGCCGCAACGGGATTATAGAGTTTGTGAACGCTTTCTTTGAAAGAGTATGGGGAGAGGAAGCAGAGTTTGATTTTGAAAGTCTAAAATGCGCGGGCAGGTTTGCAGATTCGCCTTCCCCTAATGTTGAAGTTGTTATGGTTCCCAAAACGCCCCCGGATTCCACCGGCAGGGGCAGCCTCTCCCTGGGCCGTGCAAATGAGGCGGAGGCCGTTGCCGCAAGAATCCTTGAGATAACCGGCAAAGAGAATCCCCTCTTTCATACAAAGGAGGGCCGGGCGGGGCAGGCGGTCTCTTTTGGGGATATAGTGCTGCTTTTGCGCTCTACGGAGAGCATAGGCATCTATGAAAGAGCGCTGGATATGTACGGCATCCCATCCTACGTGGTAAGCGGCCGCGGGTTTTACCGCACGCACGAGGTGCAGGATATTCTGTCGCTTCTGAGCGTTGTAGATAATCCGGGGCATGATCTGGCTATGGCCGCCGTACTCCGTTCCCCGTTTGTAGGCATATCCGACGATGCGCTCTTCTGGCTCTCCAGAGACTGGGCTAATAACGCCGTCCTTCCCGGCGCAGATAGAGAACCCGGCAAGCTGATGAGAGGCCTTCTTTCCGCAGAGAATATAACCCGGCTCTCAGAGCAAGACCGCCGGAAACTCCTAAAATTCCGCCAACTGCTTAAATCTTTGGCAGAGATGCGGGCTACCCCTGTTATTACAGATATTATTGAGCAGGCCGTTCAGCATTCAAATTATGATATTAAGCTTCTGACCATGCGGGGCGGGCGTCGGCGCCTCTTAAACGTGCGCAAGCTTTCAGACGTAGCCGGACGCTTTCAGGAGACTTCAATAGGGGGCCTTACGGAATTCATCCGCTACGTAAAAGAGCAGCAGGTACTTGCAGAAAGAGAGACAGAGGCCGCCGCAGAGAGCGAAGAGGGCAACGTGGTGCGGATTATGACCATCCATAAGGCAAAAGGGCTGCAGGCGCCCGTTGTCTTTGTGGCGGATATGAGCAGAAGCCTGAGCTCCGGCACCGGACTCTTTGCCTTCCACCCGGAGCATGGCCTGGCGATGAAGGTTCGCAATCCACTGACATGGGAGATGGAATCCTCTCTTACATTTGCAGAGAACGCAGAACGTATAGAAAGAAAGAGCTTCCTTGAAGAAAAACGCCTTCTCTACGTGGCAATGACACGCGCAGAGGAGCATCTTGTCCTTGTGGGATGCACCGATCTTAAGGTGAACGCCCGCCACGCATACTGCAACATAAAAAACTGGACCGGCTGGCTGGAGAAGGCCCTGGCCATAACTCCCGGCACTGCAAACGGAGTTATAAACAGAGATGGATTTTTTGTAGATTTTAAGCGCTGCATCCCTGCCGCTGCCGGGATAACAAATTTAGACAGACTGCCCATATCTGCACGTTACCGGAAGAGCCTGCAAAGCGGGGAGCGGCTTAATATTGATATATCCCCCGCCGCCGCCCGTATAGCGGATGAAGTCCTGGAAAGATGCACAAAAGCCGCTGTTCCGCCTGCTAAAATGGCCGGCCGCCTCTCCGTAAGCCAGGTGCTGGATTATAGCGAATGTCCTGCCAGGTACCATCTGCTCTATGATATAGGGATACCGGAAGAAGATATAGATATAGACTACGCCCCTATAGAGGCCGGAGAGTACATAGGGGCCGCAGACCTGGGCATGGAGGCGCACCGCATACTCTCCGAACTGGATTTCGGCCGTAGTTTGCAACCGCAGATTGAAGCTATGCTGGAGAAGCTGGGCAGCCCGGCTCTTAGAGACGAACTTGCCCCGCTTATGCAGAATTTTGCAGAGAGCACCTGGGCAAAGGAACTTGCAGAGGCAGAGGCGGTGATTAAAGAGAGGCCCTTTGAGCTAAAAGTGGGCGGCACCATACTTGCCGGAAGGATGGACGTTGTATTTGGCGGCCCGGGCGGCTGGACCGTGCTGGATTACAAGACGGGGCGCGGCGATGATACTGAGCGGTACCGTTTTCAGGTAGGCATATACGCCCACGCCGCCTTTGGGCTTCTTAAAGAGCCCCCCGCACGCACGGCGGTCTTTAATCTGAGAAGCGGCAAAGGGCGGTCAGAGGATGCAATAGACGGTTCTATTGCAAGGCTTGCAGCAGAGCGCGTTATAGAGATTGCAAAGGGAGTAGGGGCGAGCCGTTTTATCCCCACGCCGGGCAATACCTGCGCACATTGCAGGCTCTCCCTTTTTTGCAGGAAGGATTTGATCCCTGGCAAGTAGAAACTACTTATTGTCGGAGGATTACTTACTTGGCCCTTGAAGAACAATTTGCAAGACTCATCAAGACCTTACAGCTAATTGAGCGCGAGCCCTTAAAGTGGGATACGGCCGGGCTTGAGCTGGAGTTTGGGGTAGGCCGCGCCACCGTTGAAAGGGATATACGCATACTTAGGCAGTGGGGCACCATAGAACGCAAAGACGGCTGCTTTGCCGTAAAACAGATGAAGTTTCTACCCACAAATTTCACCCCCAGCGAGGCCCTCTCCCTTGTGCTTGCGGGGAGCCTTGCTACAGACAGAATAAGCCTGCCTCATTCAGACGCCCTCTCCACCGCACTTAAAAAGATAGATTCCCTCCTCCCAGAGCAGATGGAATCTATGATAAAGAAGATGTGCAAACGTGTCTCCATAGGAATCAAGCTTGTGCGCGACTGCGATGCCGATGTGATGGATATGCTTTCTAGGGCCATCTCCTTCCACAACCCCATAGATATAGACTACCATGTTGCCTCCCGCAAAGAGCTTACGCGGCGCAAAGTAGACCCCTACGGCCTTACGTTCAGGTTTGGCGCGTGGTACCTTATAGGGTTCTGCCACTTAAGAGAGAGCATAAGAACCTTCGGGCTTGACAGAATACGATCTATCCGGGTGCTGGATGACCACTTCCGCTACCCAAAAGACTTTGATCTTGAAGAGTACCTTAAACGCGGATGGTCGCTTCAATCGGACTGGTCGCCCTGCCGCATACGGTTAAGGTTTTGCAGTGAGCTTGCCGGCTGGATAGAGGGATGCACGTTCCATCCACAGCAAAAAATCACCCGGGAGAAAAAGGGCACGGTCATCTTTGAGGTAAATATAGCGGGCTGGGAAGAGATAAAGCACTGGGTGCTGGGCTTTGGAGACAGGGTTGAAGTGCTGGAACCGGATGGGCTTAGAGATGCGGTGGCAGAGACAGGCGCTCGCATAGCCCAACTATATGCCCTCAAAAAAACGGATTAGAATATTCTGCTTCCCATTATTATTTTCTGATGAAAGGTTGACACTCAGCCCATAATTGGGTATTATACAGAGCAGTGCCGCATGGCAGTACAAATATCAGGCTGGGCATAACCTGCCTGATAAGATTGCTGCCGGCACCATAAAACCAGGCTCCAAGCCTTAAAGGAAGTAAGACGTTTTGAAAATAAACGCCAACCTTACCCTGCGGATTTGCTTGGCAGCAGTGGCAATACTGTTGTTTGCGGGATCCGGTTCCCAAGCCAGCAAAGGGAACCATACAAATATACAAAAGAAGAATCACAGCGTTTCAGCAACAAGATACGCCAAACGCTCCACCTCCCCCAAAAAGAGTAAAGTCTCCGCCCAAAAAAGACAGCAAAATGCACCGGAGATGCGTACTGCTTGCGGCCGGGCCATATTAGATGATCTGGCAGTGCGGCAGGATGAAGAGGTAATAGCCGTACTTAACAGGGGGGATACCTTTACCGTTATAGGGCGCCATGATAATAAATTTCAGGTGCGCCTGGATGACGGCCGGGAAGGTTTTGTGCATACGGGCGGCGTGAGCCTTGACGACGGCGGAGAACCCCTCCCCGCCGGAGACCGCTACTCCACCGGGAGCAGCGTTGTCCGCGTTGCCTATGCCTACCGCGGTGCGCGTTACAGAAGCGGCGGTTCATCTGCAAGCGGATTCGATTGTTCCGGGTTTGTAAAATTTGTCTACGCCTCTCACGGGATAAAGCTGCCCCATTCATCCAGGGCCATGTTTAACTATGGAACCCCGGTGGCAAAGAGCAATCTTAAGCCCGGAGACCTTGTCTTTTTCAGCTATGGCAGAAGAGGCATCTCCCATGTGGGAATCTACGCAGGCAGCGGAAAGTTTATCCACGCATCCACGCACAGTACCGGAGTGCGGGTGGATTCCTTGAACTCATATCACAGGAGATACGTAGGCGCACGCCGCCTCTAGGCATATCATGAACGCTCTCCATGGGTATGATCCCGCCCGGCCCGGATACCATTTTCTCCCGCCTGCAAACTGGATGAACGACCCATGCGGGCTCATCCAGTTCCATGGCACCTACCATCTCTTTTACCAATGCAACCCCAGCAGCGCGACCTGGGGGAACATGACCTGGGGGCATGCGGAGAGCCAGGACCTTATCCATTGGACGCATCTGCCGCTTGCGCTCTATCCCGACCAGCCGTATGACAAGGGCGGCGTATACACCGGCTGCGCGCTCAACGTGGACGGCATGCCTGTAATATTCTACACCGGAGTCCACCCGGAGACGCAATGCGTGGCCTTTGCAGACGAGGCTCTGCACATCTTCACCAAGTATCCCGGGAATCCCGTAATCCATCATCCGCCGTCCGGCATGGAGGTATCTGGCTTCAGAGATCCCTATGTATGGAGGGAATCGGACGGGCTTAGAATGGCAGTAGGTTCCGGAATCAAAGGCGAAGGAGGGATGCTGTTGCTGTACCGGTCAACGGATATGTTCTCCTGGGAATACCTGGGCCCGCTCTTTTCCGGAGACGGCGGAACCGGGGATATGTGGGAGTGCCCCAATTTCTTTCCATGCGGAGGCTTGTGGGTGCTTATTGTGTCCGTGCTCGACAGGGCCATCTACTTTACCGGGGAGTACAGAGAGAACCGGTTTTATCCGGGCGTCCAGGGCGAGGTGGACCTGGGAGGCTCCTTCTACGCCCCGCAGATTTTCGCGGACGAGCAGGGGAGGCGGGTGATGTTCGGCTGGCTTAGGGAGTGGCGCAACGGGAATGCAATGGTGAAGGCGGGTTGGGCCGGAGTACAGTCCCTTCCAAGAGTGATAGAGCTTGGCGCGGATGGACGGCTCCTCTTTACTCCTGCGGAAGAAGTGAAAAGCCTGCGTAAAGAGAGCATAACTTTTGCAGACATATCGCTGGATAAGGCGTTTGAAATCCCCATTCCCGATGAGTGGAGCGGTCTGGTTGAGATAGAGGCGCGCTTGCTGGTGGCGGAGAGCGCCGGTATCAAGTTCCTCTATGGCAGCGAGGAGGCTGTGCTCACATGGAACAGGAATACGGGCGAACTCCTGCTGGATACCAGCCGCGGAAGCCTTCCTTCGGAGGGGGCTGGCGGGACGCACGGGGCCAGGCTTCCCCTTGCCGGTGGCGAACTGCTGAACCTGAGGGTCTTTCTGGACAGGTCTGTCATAGAGGTCTTTGCAAACGGCGGAACCTGCCTCACCTCACGTGTATATCCTTCCAACCCTGCCGGTATTAAGGCAGAGATATTCTCCTGCGGCGGGGGCGATCTCAAGCTGCTTACCGCCTGGAAGATGTCCCCGGTATGGCAGATGTGATCCGCTCCTTACGGCATTGCTCAGGTTTGACACGAACCCCCGAAAATAGTATAATTTATACAGAACAAATGTACTGACAATAAGTAATTTTGCATGGTGCTGCCGCATAGCCGGCAGTTATGAATTACGGGATCGAGGGATAATTAGTGAGTGAATTTGCAAGGGAAATAATACCCGTAAATATTGAAGAAGAGATGAAGCGTTCATACCTCGGCTACGCCGTGAGTATGATCATAGCCCGCGCCCTCCCGGATGTAAGAGATGGGTTAAAGCCGGTGCAGCGGCGTATCCTTATGGCCATGAACGACCTTCACCTCACGCCGGGCTCGCACTACAGAAAATCCGCCAAGATTGCAGGCGACACTTCCGGAAACTACCACCCCCACGGCGAGCAGATTATCTATCCCACCATGGTTCGCATGGCGCAAGATTTTAATGCCCGCTATCCGCTTATAGACGGCCAGGGTAACATGGGTTCCATTGACGGAGACCCCCCGGCGGCAATGCGTTATACAGAGATGAGAATGTCTCCGTTTGCCATGGAGATGCTGGAAGACCTGGACAAAGATACGGTAGACTGGCAGCCCAACTACGACCAGACCACAAACGAGCCTCTGGTACTTCCTGCCAAGCTGCCCAACCTGCTTTGCAACGGTTCGGCAGGTATTGCCGTAGGTATGGCAACAAACATTCCGCCGCATAACCTTAAAGAAGTGGTGGATGCCACCATCTGCCTTATAGACAACCCTGATGCCACCATAGAAGACCTTATGCAGCATGTGAAGGGGCCGGATTTCCCCACCGCGGGGCTTATCCTTGGCACCAAAGGCATAAAGTCCGCATACGAAACGGGGCGCGGACAGGTTACCATGCAGGCACAGATCAGCCTGGAGCCCATGGAGAACGGCAAGACTCAAATTGTAATAACAGAGCTGCCGTACCAGGTAAACAAATCCCGCCTTATAGAGCACATAGCGGAACTGGTGAAATCCAAGAGGGTGGAAGGCATCACCAATCTGGACGATTTTAGCGACCGCACCGGCATGCGCGTAGTTATAGAACTCAAGCGCGATGCACATCCGCGGAGAGTACTAAACTACCTGCTCAAGCACACTCAGCTTAGAACCAACTTTGGCGTTATAATGCTTGCGCTGGTAGACGGCACGCCACGCATCCTCACCTTAAAGCAGATTCTAGAGCAGTACATACTGCACAGAAAAGAGATAGTATCCAGGCGTACCCGCTTTGAGCTTGAAAAGGCCAAGAGCAGGGCGCATATTCTGGAAGGACTCAGAATAGCACTCCACTGGCTGGACGAGATAATAAAAATCATCAGGAACGCGCCCAACACAGAGACAGCCAGAAGAGAGATGATGAACCGGTTTGGGCTTTCTCAGGTGCAGGCAGAGGCAATTCTAAACATGCAGCTCCGCCAGCTCACCGGCCTTGAGCGCGATAAGGTAGAGAACGAGTACCGCGAACTCCTTAAAGCAATCTCTTACCTGGAAGATATTCTCTCCAACCCGCAGAGGGTGCTGGAGATAATAAAGCAGGAACTTAAAGTTCTAAGAGACAAGATGGGCGATGACCGCCTATCCAGGATAATCCCCATGGAAGCCGAAGAAATTGGCGAAGAGGACACTATCCCGGAGGAGGAGACCATAGTCACCATCACCCGCGACGGCTACATAAAGCGCGTACCCATAGACACCTACCGCACGCAGCGGCGCGGCGGAAGGGGCGTAATAGCAGCCAATTTTAAAGAAGAAGATAAGCTGGAGCACATATTTGTTGCCACCACGCACCATTACATCCTCTTCTTTACAGATAATGGCAGGGTCTACAAGCTGAAGGCCTACGAGGTGCCGCAGACCACGCGGCAGGCCATGGGTACGGCCATCATCAACCTCATCCAGCTGGAACCCGGCGAATCTATAAAGGCCACTGTTCCGGTGAGGGAACTGGGCGGCGAAGGCTACCTGGTTATGGCCACGAAGATGGGCGAGGTAAAGCGCACAGCCCTTTCAGAGTTCCATTATCTGCGGTCAAACGGCCTTAGGGCGTTTGATGTAGAAGAGGGCGACGAGCTTAGCTGGGTGCGTATAACCGGCGGCAATGATGACCTTGTAATGGTCACCCGCAAGGGCATGGCCATCCGCTTCTCAGAGAAGAACCTCCGTGTGGCAAGCCGGGCATCCGGCGGCGTCAGGGGGATCATGCTGGGCAAGGATAACGACCTTGTGGTGAGCATGGATGTTGTCCAGGATGATTGCGAGCTGCTGGTAGTCACAGAAAACGGCATGGGTAAACGCACCCCGCTGAAGGATTACCGCTCGCAGACCAGGGGCGGCAAGGGTTTAATAACCATGGCCATAAACCCCAAGGGCGGCTATATAGTAAGCGCCAACGTAGTTTCAAGTGAAGATAAGGCCATAATCCTCACCTCAAACGGCATAGCAATAAGGCTTAGGCTCTCAGAGGTACGCAGCTGCGGGCGGAGCACCATGGGCGTGAAGATGATCAACCTTGAAGAGGGAGATTCCGTGGCCTCCGTTGCCATAGTACCCACGGCAAGCGCAGAAGAAGAGGAAAAGACAGCAGAATAAAATAAGGGGCGGGCATTATGTGCCCGCCTTTTCTTTTTTGGGGATGGTTAACACCGTTCCCGTCAGGCCTGAAAGGGAACATCCTTTCGGTAGAAGTCGCTGGAGAGACGTTCTGATTGGTTAATGCTTCGGTCGCAGAGCCGAAGGCGCCGCTGCCGAAGCTCATTAACATTATCATAGAAAAACAGGGGAGGATTATTTGCATGGCAAAAGAATTGACACCCCGGCAACGTCAGATACTTCACTTTATATTACAGCACATAGAAACAAGAGGATACCCGCCCACTGTTAGAGAGATTGGCGAGGCGGTGAACCTTAGCTCAAGTTCCACCGTGCACGCCCACCTTAGAAGCCTTGAAGAATCCGGGCTTATAAAGCGTGATGCCGTGCTTACCCGAGCCATAAAGCTTCTGCCGGGCACACGGGTTTCCTATACGCCTAAAAAAGTTGCCAATATACCTATCCTTGGCACCGTGGCCGCAGGGAAGCCCATACTGGCCGTGGAAGATTACGATGACACTTATCCCATACCCCAGGAATTACTCTCCGGCTCCGACGGATTCATGCTCAAGGTAAAGGGCGAAAGCATGATAGAAGACGGCATAATGGACGGAGATATGGTAATAGTCCGCCGCCAGGAGAGCGCCGTAAACGGCGAAACCGTGGTGGCTCTGATAGATGGTGAAGCCACCGTTAAGCGCTTCTACAAGGAAGGCAGGCATATCCGCCTGCAGCCCGCCAACTCCGCCATGAAACCCATCATTACAAAAGATGTTATTATTGTAGGCAAAGTAGTGGGCCTTGTAAGAGAGATATAGAGTTTACCCCAAGCCAAATTGATACCAGAGGAGAAGAAACGTGCCAAAAGTAGAGAGTTCCATAATCATTAATGCCCCCGTAGCCAAGGTGATGGCCTGCGCCAAAGATATAGAGGCCTTCCCAGAGTTTATGCCGGATATGAAGAGCGTCAAAATTCTTGAAAAGAGCCCGGATGGAAACCGCACCATATCAGAGTTTGTGGGTATTGTAAAAGAGTTCAAGACCACGCTGAAGTGGACGGAAGAAGATTTCTGGGATGAATCCGCCGGAACCTGCAAATTTAACCTTATAAAAGGGGATTTTAAGACTTATTCCGGGCTTTGGACGTTTAAAGAGGTGGATGGCGGAACAAAATATACATCGGTGATAGAATACGAATACGATATTCCCATGATAGGCCCGCTCATCAAGGCATTGGTGGCAAAGAAGATGCAGCAGAATGTGGACAGCATACTGGCCGCCATAAAGAGCAAAGTAGAAAGCGCGTCCTAGCATTTCGCACAGTATAAAAAACACTGGAATGCCGCAAATACGGGCCGGGCTTCGTATGTCACCAACCTGAAAGGGAGGGGCGTATGAAATACGATGTAATTATAGTAGGGGCCGGGCCGGCGGGAATTTTTGCAGCCTTGGAACTCTCAAAGATAGAGGGTCTCAAGGCTGTCCTTATAGATAAGGGCGCAGACATAGACAAGCGCGTGCAGGAGCGCCCCCGGTCACTCCTGTGCGGATGGGGCGGCGCGGGCGCCTTCTCTGACGGCAAGCTTACCCTCTCTACAGCGGTAGGCGGGCAGCTTGCATCTTACATGCCCGGGGATGATGTTCAGCGGCTTATAGATTATGTGGACGGCATATACGTATATTTTGGGGCGCCGGAGAAGGTTTACGGTACCAATGAGGATGAGGTAGGCCGCATAGCCCGGAAGGCCACCATGGCGGATCTTAAGCTTATCCCATCTGCCATACGCCACGTGGGAACGGACCAGTGGCCGGATCTGCTCCGCCGGCTGCGGGATGCAATTTGCACCCGCGTAGACATACTCACAGAAACAGCCGTCGCCCGGGTGCTTATCCATGAAGGCCGGGTGGAGGGCGTAGAGACCAACTCTGGCCAGGTGATAGAAGGCCGGTACGTAATCCTTGCCCCCGGACGAGAGGGTGCAGACTGGCTTCTTACAGAGGCCAGGCGCCTTGAACTGGAGACTATCACCAACCCGGTAGATGTAGGCGTGCGGGTGGAGCTTCCGGCGCCCATCCTCTCAGAGATTACGGATGCCATCTATGAACCAAAGCTAATACACTACACACCCTCCTTTGATGATAAGGTGCGCACCTTCTGCATATGCCCAAGAGGAGAGGTTGTTGAAGAGTATAACGACGGCGTCACCACAGTAAACGGGCACAGTTATGCCAGCAAAAAGACTAACAATACCAATTTTGCGCTTCTTGTATCTACCAGTTTTACAGAACCGTTCCGGGAACCCATCATCTACGGCAGATATATAGCATCCCTCTCCAACCTGCTCTCCGGCAGCGTAATAGTGCAGCGCCTGGGAGACCTTAAGGCGGGCAGGCGTTCCACATGGCACAGAATAGAGCACGGACTTGTAGGCCCCACGCTTAAAACCGCAATCCCCGGCGATCTCTCCTTTGTGCTGCCTTACCGGTACCTTGCCGGAATCATGGAGATGCTTGAGGCAATGGATAAGCTTGCGCCGGGCGTGGCATCCAGGCACACCCTTCTCTACGGCGTGGAGGTGAAGTTTTATTCTTCAAGGCTGAGGCTCACCCCCTCGCTTGAGACGGATATAGTGAATCTGTTTACCATAGGGGATGGAGCAGGGGTTACAAGGGGGCTTATGCAGGCCTCCGCTGCCGGTGTGGTAGCGGCCAGGGAGATTATAAAAAGGGCGTTTTAACGTTTTAAGGAGAGGCGCAGGTTTATATCTGAAACCTGTTTTATCTCTATGCCTGTGTAATAGTGTTTTAGAATATCTGCGCAGGATTTTCCGGCCTTTGCCATGCCGTTTGCGCCAAAGGCACACAGCCCCACTGCGTGGCCGTACCCCCTGCCGTCAAACCGGTAGCCGGCATCTATGGGCGTTATGGTAAACTTGGTGCCCTTTATTACGCTCAGCCCCACGGCCTCCCTAAAGCGGTTTCCCGTTGTCCTGTATTCTCCGGCATCGCCCTTTACAATAACAGTCTTGGCGTGTCCGCCGGAATCAAACTCTGCAACGGAAACCTCTTGAACCTTACCAACTTTGGCTGTTTTTAAGAGCCTGGTGTTAAGCTCGTCTAAGGTGAAGGTTTTAGTCCAGCTGTGGTGCGGGCTTGCCGAGCAGTAGTCCTGGCCATCTCCAACTGCATCTGATACCGCTCTAAGATAAGGCCAGGGAGACTTGCCGAACCCGGCATCCTCATTATTAAGGGTAGAGCCCCCGCAGTCTGTGGAGTAGCAGGCGGCTATTGGGTTGTTATCATAGGTTATAACCTGTCCGCGGGTTTCGTCTATCAGTTTGTTTACCCAGTCTGCATCGCGGTTTGCCCCGGAAAAGCACTGGCAGTTGGTATTATCGCACAAGTTGTATCCGTCCGATGCATGACGCCCCATGCTCCGCAAGGCATAGGTGCGGGCGGCAATAGCAAGGGCTTTCTGCGCCTCCGGTTGAAACATTCTGGGCACTTCTATGGGGACAACGCCCCTAATGTAATCTTCAAGCTCAAGCTCATTTACCGCAAAGAGGCGGGCGCCTCCGCGTATCTCTATAATCCCCCGGTATCGTCCCTTCCTGCCGTTAGATGCGGCAAGCTGGAAGATACAGCTGTTTACCGGCGAAGCAATGCGGAGCGGGCCGGTAAATGTGCCGGAGGGTGTGCCGTCAATGGATACATCTATTTTGCCGTTATTAGCATTAAGAAGAAGGGATTTTCCCTCTACAGAAGCCACGGGGTCATTGGATGATGGGTCTGTTACCTGAAAGGGTGATGCAGCTGTTATTGTGATAGATGCTGGCGTGCTTATTCCGGATACCAATCCTGCGCGAACCATAACCTGTTCGTCTGCCTGCGCACCGTTCGGCAAAAAGAGAACTGCAAATATAAAAAGAACGGACAGCCTTACCTGGAGGAAGAATCTGGTAGAAGGGCTGACCCTGGTCCCAGTGCTCATATGAACACCTCTTATCAGCCTGAAACAAAAATGGTCGGGGTGGCGAGACTTGAACTCGCGAACCTCTCGCACCCGAAACGAGCGCTCTACCAAGCTGAGCTACACCCCGATATTAAACACAGAATTGTAGCATAAATATTCCGGTTTTGCAAGGGTTTTAAGAAATCCAGGTGGTGGCTGTGCGGTCGGGCGGGGTTTTGGTTTTGGAGAGCGGCTGCATCTATCCACCGGGAAGGCGCAGTTGACAGCGCATCTTATACGTCGTAGAATTCTGTATGTGTAGAACAGGCGTTTTGCCAGTAAACAAAGAACAAGATAATATTTGGAGGATTATATTCCATGGAAGAGACCAGGGTTGCAATGGCTGCCGGGGCGCATCCGGATGATATAGAATTTATGATGTCCGGCACCCTTCTAAAACTGGCGGATGCTGGGTGGAAGATACATTACATGAATATCTGCAACGGCAACTGCGGAAGCATGGTTTTAGATCATAATGCATGCATTGAAGCGCGCACAAAAGAGGCCATGCGCGCAGCAGAGTTTGCCGGCGCCGCCTTCCACTCCCCCCTTGTGAACGATCTGGAACTTCTGTATGATCTTGCCGTAGTAAGAAAGCTCTGTGCCATTGTGCGTGAGGTAAGGCCGCAGATACTGCTTCTGCCCTCGCCGCAGGATTATATGGAAGACCATATGAATGCCTCAAGAACAATGGTCTCAGCCGCCTTCTGCCGGGCCATGCAGAATTTTGTTACAATCCCGGAGTCCCGGGCGGTGGATTTTGATATGGCAATCTACCATGCCCTTCCGCACGGGCTAATGGATCAGCTGGGAAAGCCCGTCATGCCGGAGTTTTTTGTGGATGTAACCGGCGTTATGGATCGCAAGCGCACCATGTTAGAGTTCCATGAAAGCCAGAGGGGTTGGCTTGATGACAGCCAGGGTATGGATAACTATGTGGGCACAATGGTCAGCCAGTGCAAACGCATAGGCGGCATGTCCGGGGAGTTTGAGTATGCAGAGGGCTGGCGCCGCCACAATCCGCTTGGGTTCAGTGCAGACCTGGGCTTCAACCCGCTCTGCCAGATTCTTTCTGACAGCATAACAGAGAATGCATCATACTAATACTTCACCAAAAAAGTTTTAATGGTTAAGCATGGTTTCGGCAGCGCCGCTTCGCTCTGCGACTAAAGTATCAACCCCCATAACACCTGGTGAGCCGCCAGACTAATTCGCGCACCCTCGGGATGATGCTTCGGTCGCAGAGCACTTTAGTGCGTCGCTGCCGAAGCCCAGGATGGTAACCCCCCCCGGGAAGATACTTCGGTCGCAGAGTGCCTTAGCACGCCGCTGCCGAAGCATATGTAGATAATTAAGCACCCCGCAATGGCCTGCCCCAGCTCCACCCGCCGCAGAACAGAGCCGCATTTAAGCTTACAAATCTAGTTTGCCTATTTAATGCATGCTGCAGCTAATCATCCAGCGCCGTTGCCATAGGGCTCTAATTGCAAAAATTTATAATAGTTTTACTTGACAATTATTGGCAATATGGTAAAATACCAGTATAAAACATAGCAAATCATACAATTAATGCTTGTATTTAAAAGAATCAGGCGTTTTAGGGATAAAAGAAATGAGCGTAATTCAGCAAAAAAATAATTCTCCTAAACAGGGGCTTAAAGGCTATCAGCGGGTAAGGCAGGCTGTAGAAGAATACATACGCACCCACAATTTACAGTCCGGCGACCGCATTCCCACAGAGGCAGAACTCTGCCGCAAACTGGGATGGAGCCGCCCCACCATTACGCGGGCGCTAAATGAAATGGCTGAAGAAGGCGTGCTGGAGCGCATTCAGGGCAGTGGAACATTCCTCACACAACCGGCATCCACCTCCGGCTACTGCATAATAATCAGCACCCCCTGGACGGAAGAGCCGGGCGGATACACCGGTTCCTTGTTTGCAGGAATCAGGCAGGAAGCGGCAAAACAGGCTCTCAATATTAAATATCATTTAAGCCCAACAGTAGTATCACCGGATGAAGCGCGGCAGCAGGGGGCGGATGGGGTACTGGTAGTCTCGCCGTGGCTGGGCGCAATTGACTCTATTATGAAGCTGATGGATGCGGGAATTCCCGTAGTCGGCATGCCGCTTCATACCAGTGCAGAGCATCTTCCCATGGTCTGCACATACAACTACGGCGGAATCTACAGCGCAGTAGATTATCTATACGGCATGGGGCATAAACGGATAGCTTATGTTCTGGATTACATGGCAACAAGCGATGTCTGTGAGAGAATTTTGGGTTTTCAAAATGCAATGTCCGCCAACGGTCTGCAGGTAGACAGGTCGCACCTGCTGGCCGGCGAAACTACAATCAGCCAGGAATACTTTGAATACTGGTTTGAAAACCTGGCAGTCCTGCCCACAGCAATACTTTCCAGCATCCGGCTGGTGGTGCCGCTGCTCCGGCTGATGGCAAAAAGGAACCTCAGAATGCCAGAGGATATATCACTCATAGTTACTGATGACCCTAAACTGGACGATGGGCTGGGATCATCATTTACATGCGTGCATCAGCCGGTATTTGCGCTGGGCCAGCGAGGAATGGAAAAACTTATAGACATAATCTGCGGCCGTGATTCCGGCAAGCAGGAGGTTATTACTGCCAGGCTGATAAAAAGAGACTCGGTTGTGCCGCCGAGTGCGTGATCATAGAGTGCACTATATTGCATTTAACTTGTAACAAGGAGGAAAGGATGTTTAAAGGAAAAAAAGGATTTACATTAATAGAATTATTAGTTGTTATAGCCATAATTGCACTCTTAGCAGCCATACTCTTCCCCGTCTTTGCCAAAGCCAGGGAAAAGGCCAAGCAATCAACATGTCAGAGCAATCTTAAGCAGATAGGTCTGGCCATTCGCATGTATGCAGAGGATTATGATGACGGCATGCCCCCATGCCGCAATGCTACTTCTAGTAAATACTGGCCTGATTACATAGGCACCTACGTTCAGGCAAAGTCTGTATCTAAAATCTTTATTTGTCCTGCTGGTGATCCTAAAAAATACTGGCAGACTTATGGCGCTGTCAACACAGGTAATTACTTTAATTACTCTTACATCCATATCGGCGACATGGACCCAGCCTATCTGGCAAGCTATCCTGTCAGAAGATTAAATCAGTGCCAGTATCCAGATAAACAAGCCATAATAATTGATGGAAAAAGTCTTGCTTTTTTTGGAGACCTATGGTCATGGAATGGAGCCGGCCCATTTAGCAGGTATGCCGATATAGCAAGACATAACGGTGGCATTAACGCTCTCTTTGCTGACGGGCATGTGATATGGGACAATGTTGTAGGCAAAAGTGATGTTTACATATCTCAAACATACTGGTTTAGCAACTCGCGCTGGCCGCTTTAATCTTTCACAATAAAAAGAGATTCGGTTGCACCGCCAAGCACATAATTGCGCTCTGCAGTATTTACCTATACTAACGGAGGAAAGGATGTTTAAGAACAGGCTAGGATTCACACTCATAGAGCTGCTCGTAGTTATAACTATAATTGCAATTTTGGCGGCCATACTCTTCCCCGTCTTTGCCAAAGCCAGGGAAAAGGCCAAGCAATCAACATGCCAGAGTAATCTTAAGCAGATAGGGCTGGCCATGATACAGTATGCACAGGATTATGATGATTTTTTATCCCCGTCTAGAGATTATGACGGCGGCATTTTTTGGCCGGACTATATAGCATCCTATGTTCAAAAGAAAGCCGTATCAAAGGTCTTTATATGCCCTGCAGGAGATCCGGCAAAATATAAGCGGACCTGGGGTCAAACCGGTACAGATAATTACTTCAATTATTCTTACTTCAATATTTGCGATGGTAGCGCCATTAATGCTTACCCCCCCAGAAGGATTACCCAATGCGTATATCCGGACAAGCATGCTTTGGTAATTGATGGCAAAGGCATATATTTTGCTGATATATGGAATAGGGCTAATCTATTATCCAAAGCCGATACAAGGCACAATGACGGAGCTAATACCCTTTTTGTTGACGGGCATGTAAAGTGGATGGATGTTCAACATATGAGTGATGATGATGCATATGCAACTTACGGGGTTTATAATGGCATAAGGAAAGATGCCTGTGCGGCTGCTTCCTGGCCGTCACGTTAAGCCGTTTGCAAGGCAAGTTCAATTATCTAAGTTCATTGTATAAATGCAGCAATCGGGCATCAATTTGCCAATGCATCCAGGCTGCAGATTACAGCATCAAACAACAGAAACAGGGAAGCATAAAGGAGGAGACATCATGAAAAAATGTTTCTTGGGGGTATTGCTGGCGCTTTGTTTTGCAATACCAGCTATTGCGGAGGAGATTACTCTGCCAAAGGATATCACAGTAGGAAAGTACATAGCGCACGTAGGAGCAGGCGGCACAGTCTCTATAGACAGCAACGGGTACAGGCTGCTGGAGACGATGCCTGTCACTTTTTACACCATTATTGATAGGCAATGGGGCCTGGTATACGGTGGTGCGGCAAGTATGTCGGCGGTTATGGAGAAGGATGCCGATGGCAGAACAGTTGTGACTTTTACAGGAAAAAAGCCCGGCGCAATTAATTTTACAGAGAAAATAACGTTTGGCACAGGTGAAGTAGAGATAATCTACGACTATGAAATTCTGAAAAAGATTCCCAATATGAATTGCGACATGACTATAAAACTCCCGGAAATCGCATATGCAGGGGCCGATTATAAAGCCGTAGAAAGAGGAGGCGCCAAAACGGGGAAGCTTCCGGCAGATAAGCCGAAATCAACCGTCTTGAGGTATGATGATTGGAATTACCTGCGAAACCTTCAGATAGAAAGCAAGGCCGGGCCTGTTAACTTTGCGCTATCTAATCACAACTGGAGCCTAAGCGACAGCCGTTCTGATAATCGTCTAAAATCCTACTGTCTATGGGCTATATGCCCGACTTCAGTTGGAAATAAAACACTAAAGATAAACCTGAAACTATAGCTAAAGGAGGAGCGAAGGTTTAGTTGGCAAAGTAGCCGTCCTGCTCATTGCAGCCGGATAATAATGTTTCTAAACAGAAGGGGTAAGGAGGTACGAATGAAGAAAATTTGGCTGGTAGTACTAATGTTGGCTTACGTTATCCTTGGGTGTTCAAGTGCTGCAATATCCAGCGATAACGGCCTTGTTGCATCCTACAAATTCCATGAATCCAATGGAATAGATGGAAAGACCGTAAGTGATCTTTCCGGTAACGAAAACAACGGCACAATTGCAGGAAATGTAGATTGGCAGCCGTTTGGGGATTACAAGGTTCTCAAGATGAATGGAGTGGATAACGTTTCCTTTGGAAAGAGCGAGAAGCTGGACATCAGCGGCAAGAGCCTTGCATTTGAGGTATGGTTTACATCAGGCAAAAGCGATCAGTCCGTGCCTATCTTATGCAAGTTTGATACTAACTGGAAGACCTTATACCGCGGGTGGGGCCTGTATCAGGAAAAGGATGGCCGCCTTAGAGTATGGCTTGGTCTTAACAAGACCGGCAATGATGCAAAGGCTTACGACACAAAACGGGGTATCATCCAGGCAGGGGTGCCGTACCATGTAATTGTAACATACGACGGAGAATTTGTATGCATATACGTCAACGGTCAACCCATGGCAAAGGTCCCGGAGAGCAGGGAGATAGCTCCCAATCCCAGCTTTCCGCTTTTAATGCAGAGGAGCGGTTATGTTGGCTCAAGAGGCCAATGGGCGGTGGATAAAATAAAGGTATACAACCGCGCCTTAACCTCAGATGAGATAATCAAGAGCTTTGAAGAAGACAAGAAGCAGGGAGTATACAACATCGGTTCCACGGATGCCATTCGCGGAAGCGGCTCCCGAAACCTGCTCATAAACAGCACTTTCACCCACTGTTCCAACCCCGGCATCCCGGACTGGTGGGGCACGGCGCTTGCCAAGGACATAGAAAAATGGGATGGGTGCTACGGCATAGATGATAACGCAACTCCGCCGCTTGATGGAGTAAAGTGCCTGCGCATCGTAAATCCCATTGATAAATTCTGGTTCACATCGACATTTACGCAATTGCCGGCCAGACAATACTATACATTTTCAATTTATCTTAAATCCAGCGAGCCAGAGATGCCTGTATCACTTGGCGGGTTTGCAGGCAAAAAGGTAATGGTTACCCGGGAATGGCAGCGCTATACGGCATCCGGCCTTTGCGTTGACCCCTGGGGGGCAGATATCATGCGGTGTGTAGATATAACCATGGAGGGCAAAGGCACATTGTGGGCAGCCGCTCCCCAGCTGGAATACGGCAAGGAGGCCACCCCGTACAAGCCTTCCGATCAGGATATTCTCACATTCAGCAGGAGTAACTCAGCTGCACCGCTTTCCACCAAAGTTGATGAAGCCGGACTTGGCCTTGTTATAAGCGGGCAATCATATCCCACCATAAGCGCAGCCAGGCTTTCAAAGACTCCCGTTATTAACGGCAACATGGATGAATGGGATGCGGTCCCTGTGCTTAAAGATTTCAAGGTATCATCCGGCAGCCGGGCTGCCGTCCCCACGGAAGCAAAAGTAGCCTATGACGATAAATATCTGTATATAGGATTTAAGTGTCCGGAGCCGGCCGCAGATAAGATAATCACCAAGTGCAAGGATAGCAGGGGTTATATATTCAACGATGATTCCATAGAAATCTTCCTATCCACCACCCCGGATTCCTCGGACGGATATATACAGCTTGCCGGAAACACCGCCGGGATATTGTGGGCCAAAGATATAGAAGGTGAGCAGTGCCGCTATGCAGCCAGGGTGGGAAAGGGCGAATGGACGGCAGAGATTGCAATACCGTTCTCCCAACTGGCAAAGCGGAATATAAAACTGCCCTGGAGACTCAATCTGTGCCGCAACCGGTTCGCCGGACTCCCAGCCCCGGAATACAGCATGTGGTCATGTACAGGTAGTACCTACCATATGCCTCCAAAGTTCGGCTATCTGGCGGGGATAGACACGGGCAGCATACCGTACTTCTCCTGGTCGGTAAATGACATAAAGCTTGTAGCGGAGCCGGAAGGCGATATCTCCCTTACCTGCAAGATAGGCGGAAAAGCAGCCGCACTTAAAAAAATCAGCGCAGAAGCAGAAATCCGAACCCCCGACGGGCAAAAGTTTACAGGGGCGTATACCCAAGCAATAAGGAACGGCATACCGGTTAAGCTGGCCGCCGGGATTCAGCAAGCATACACTATAGGTAAATACAAAGTAAGCATCAACCTTATAGATAAAGAGACAAAAGGAATAATCGCATCATTTAACAATGAAATAAGCGATGCATCCATATCGTCCCCGCTTCATATGCTTACCCGGTACTCCTATTATATAAAAGATGCAAACGCTCCGTTCCGTCTTGCATGGGGACTGGATACGCCCGTAAAGCTGGATATAGAGGCGTCAGATTCCGCGGGCAAAATATACAAACCATTCAAAGGCACCGTAGATGCAGGCGCCTTTGAAACAAAAGAGATTCAGATACCCCTGGACAAGCTGCCACAAGGTAATTACAAGGTAGTTGCCTATGCCTTAACCGGCGGCAAAAGAATAGAAGTGGCAAGTGAATCCCTGGCAAAACTGCCGCCCGGCCCTGTGGATGTGCGCACGGATAAGTTCTTGCGGCTGGTCTGCATAGACGGAAAGCCTACCATGCTTCACGGCCAGTATTTTCCTCTTATAGTGTCATGGAAAGGTACCGCCTACAATGGCGTATGGAAACTGGCAGATGTAAGGTTGCATGGCTTCAACACCATAACCGTTCCGGGTCTGCCTTACGCAAAAATAGATGAAAACTCACAAAAGTTTGAAAGCTTTCTGAATGAGTGCCGAAAACAGAATTTAAAAGTGATAATTGAGATACCACGCCAGGCCAAAGCCGGGGGTTTTGAGAGCTTTAAGAATAACATGCTGTCATATATCGGCAAATTCAAGAATCATCCGGCAGTCATCGGATGGTTCATGGTGGATGAGCCAGACGGCTGGTGGAAAACCAAATACAAGGAAGAAGATATGTTGAAGCTGTATAAAGCAGTAAAGGCAGAAGATCCCTACAGGCTTACAATGTATAACTGGATGTTCTGGCCGCCGGTAGGCACTCTTGACAGCAGCGATGTAGCTTCCCTTGACAGATACCCAATGCGGTATTCCACGCTACAGTTCTACCCCGGCGTAGTTTCAGATGTAGTGTCAGCCATGAACCGTGATGCAGCCCCAAGCGGCAAACCTGCCATGTATTACATGCAGCAGCGCGGATACTGGGATTTGTCACGCGAACCATCGGTTCAGGAACAGAAGTGGACTGTCTACGCCTCGTTCATTCTTGGCACCCGCATGCTCTATCACTTTGAATATAAGCCCATGTCAACAGCATTGTGGGCGGCAGAAAAAGCTTTGACCGGCGAACTGGAGACAGTATTTGAGCGCACAGTATCCCCCGGCGCACGCCAAGTAGCGCAAAAGACAGCAGGGGACTTCATGTACTCGCTGTGGAAGACGGGCAAGGGGTACATGCTGGTGTTTGCAAACAGCGGAGATAAGCCGGCAGCCAGCACTATTCAACTTGTAGACCTGCCGGAAAGAATCACAATAAGTAAATGCAAGCCGCTTGCAGGTTCAGGAAAGGTATCCGTAGAGAAGGGCGACATCAAAGTCTCACTGGACGGGCTGGACTGCGGCGCATACATACTGGAATAGAAAATACTAATGAGGATCAGTAAATGAAAGAGATATTCACCCGGCATTCGGGAAACCCAATTATTACAACAGATGATATACCGGGCGGGTGCCGCTCTGTCTTTAACCCTGGGGCGGTATTCTTTAACGGCAAGTACATTCTTATGATGACTGTACGCAGCATGGACAACCTCCCCAAACTATGGGTGGCAACAAGCTGCGACGGCATTAATTTTAAGGCGGAAGACCACCCCGTAGACCTGCCAAAAGATGAGCGATACAGCAAATACGAATTCTGCAACTACGACCCGCGCATAACCAAAATAGACGGCGAATACTATGTAACCTACGCCATCTCCGGTTTTTTTGGATGCCGGATAGGGATACTAAAAACGGCAGACTTCCAAAAGTTTGAGCGTGTATCCTTTGTGCATGAGGTAGGGAATCACAACGTAGTACTCTTCCCGGAGAAGATAAGGGGAATGTATGCCTGCCTTGATCGTCCGCAGCATGGATCAATCATGAATATGTGGGTCTCATACTCGCCGGATCTAATACACTGGGGTGAGAGCGATGCAGTTATAATATCCAGAGAAGGGTTCTGGGACGGCGGTAAGATAGGCGCCGGCATTCCCCCAATAAAGACTCCAAAGGGGTGGCTGGAGATTTACCACGGCGTACGCGAAAGCGGCGGCAGCCCCATGTACCAGCTTGGATGCATCTTGATGGATTTAGAAGACCCCTCAAAGGTAATTGCTCGCGGGCGATACCCCATACTGTACCCCAAAGAGACGCATGAGCTGACGGGCTTCATCCCAAACGTTGTCTTTACAGCCGGCGCCATCCTGGAAGAGAAAACAGGAAAACTCAAGCTGTATTATGGAGCATGCGACCAGTGCATATGCCTTGCTACAGCAAAACTGGACGATATAATAGAAGCTTGCTATCAAGAGTAGGCTCTAAACCATCCTTCCCCGGGAGGGCCTGGCGGCCCTCCCGCACTCATTTCAAACATCCATACCAACCTGCCAACTTAATTGCGCACGTTTGCCAAGGACTAGTTGCTTCAGTCGCAGAGTGCCTTAGCACATTGCCGCCAAAGCAAGGTGCATCAACCCCCCGGGATGATACTTCGGTCGCAGAGCCGAAGGCGCCGCTGCCGAAGCCCAGGGCAGAAAAACATTCCAATATCCAAAGCAAGGTGCATCAACCC
>CALNCU010000215.1 GCA_937875395.1 uncultured Armatimonadota bacterium
CGCATTACATCGTCCATAAGTTCGGCGGGCTCTACGTGAGGCTTCCGGCTCTCCGGGGCGTAGCTCTCCCTGCGGGCGCTCACCAACTCCACCGTGCGCCCCTCAATTTGAACCATGGCCGTGCCAAAGCGTGGGTAGGTGACGGGGCGGTGGTCTACAATCCCCTCATTGTAGAGGAAACGGGCCAGTTCTACGGCGTCGCCTTCCAGCACCAGGTCAACATCCTCTGTGGGAGGCCGGCCCATCACCTTATCCCGCACAATCCCGCCAACAAGGTAGAGGCGGCCTTCATACGTTGTGCAGGCGGTTACGTTACGTATTTTTTTGATTGCCGGATTCATATCTGCCGTCATAGGAGTAGTCTTACCCCAAAGTATGATGTGTTATAAGCGGGTCTGGGATGCCTGCCGCCTTAAACCCTTCCGCCCGCAGGATGCAGCTGTCACACCGCCCGCACGGCACGGCAAGCCCCTGGTAGCAACTCCACGTGAGGGAGTAGTCCACGCCCAGGTCAATCCCCCGGCTAATGATTTCTGCCTTTGAAAGATGCAGGAGCGGCGCATATACGGTAAAGTGCCTGCCCTCCACGGTGGCGGCCTTTGTGGCAAGGTTGGCCATATCCTCAAAGGCACGCAGGTATTCCTGGCGGCAGTCCGGGTAGCCGCTGTAATCCAGCTGGTTGGCCCCTATTATTATGGTATCCGCCCCCACCACCTCTGCATATGCAAGCCCAAAGGAGAGGAAGATGGTGTTTCTGGCGGGGACGTAGGTGGAGGGGATATCCTCCGCCATGTGCGCCCCGTCTCTATCAAGCGGCACATCCATGCTGCTGGTGAGGGAGCTTCCGCCCCACTTCCCCAGGTCAAAATCCACAACCTCATGCCGCACCACGCCCGCTGAGGCGCCCACGCGGCGGGCGCATTCCAGCTCCTTATCATGCCGCTGCCCGTAGGAGAAGGAGATTGCGTAGAGCTCATACCCTTCCGATTTTGCGATGGCGGCGGCCGTGGCGCTGTCCAGCCCCCCGGAGAGGAGGATGACGGCTTTTTTGTTCTGTGATGATTGAGTGTTCATATCGGTTCTATGATACCGGAAAGGCACTCTCAAGTCTAGAGCGGAAGGCGGTTGACAGCCTAAGTTTGATATATGCTTTACGGACACATCATTGCTGCATATACTACGGATCTGCAACCCTCTACCATAACTATAAGTGGTTGATTATGAATGGAATCGCTATGTGGGAATACCTATAACGTTTGCACTTCATGTTTGCATCCGATAGCGGCAGTGCTTTACTCTCTATATGCAGGCTTAAACAGAGCCAAATATTTGGACTCCCGAATTGAGGAAGATACGAATAGAAACATGCTCATGCCTGTAATAAGATATACCCCACCTAGTATAGCTGTATACTTACGGCAATCAGCAGGAGCTGGAGTCTGAAGTAGAAAATTATGTAGCTGCTTAAACAGTAGCATATCAGAATAATTACCAAGTATAACAGCTAATCCAAAGAAACATATAAGCAAGCTACATGAGCATGCAACATAGTCGATGTAAGCCTTTACTTTATATGGATCTCGCACAACATATCTTCGGAATTTCCAGAGAAGCCCTAAGTGAATATGCTTAAATACCACTCCAGTATTTTCGATTACTCCAGGAACTAATGCTGCTCTGGAAAGGTCTATTTCTGCATCAGTTTTGAGTTCGAGAAGGATTTGGTAAGCTATTGATTGTTTTCGTTGTAGAAAATCAATGTCAAATTGCAGTATATGATTATCTACTATAGTAGTGATACCATTAGTATACTCAGAGGTGTTTAACACCTTCGCATCTAATATGTGCGCGTCTGGACCAAAATCAAAACGTGGAGCGGTATGTATAGCATTCTTGGCGATATCATGATTTCCAATATTGGACAATACCATTCGGACTATATGTATAGATTGGATTTCTTTATCACCATAGAGTAATTTAATCTGTTTATTAGTAAGCCTTCCAACGTCTATTAAACGAAAAACTGAAGGTATTGCAAACAATAGTTTTCTACGTGATGCATATATCCAAGTTACCAAACAAGTAATAACTATGGATATAATATACAGGATCCAATCCATTGTGCTACTCCCTGGTATTGCAGCTATTCATGAGAGATATTTGCAACACAAGCATCGAAAACACAGATAATATAAGCTTTCAAGTTTATTGCCAGTGTACAGTAAATAGTATATGACTGTCAATCGGTTGCTATTAGTTCCTTTAAAGTATTTTTGCCACATGCGTAATTCTGTTGTTAAGGCTACAATCATAAAGTCCAACATGCCTGAGCCAATTCTTTATGCACCATCCCACCCAAGTTTGACAGCCCTTCTTCAGGCGTGCTATACTTTGCTTGTACCTGTAAATGAATATGGCCGCTAGGGGTGCTTCCCGCGAGGGGGGCTGAGAGTTCCGGGCAACCGGATAACCCTGTTGAACCTGATCGGATAATGCCGGCGGAGGGAAGCGGACGCAGCCTTTGCCACGCCGTTGACCTGTACATGGGTCTACCGGCGTTTTTTTGTTTTAAAGGAATGGATGGTAACAGATTATGACACAGCTTGAGATAGCAAGAACCGGAAAGGCATCGCCGGAGATGGAGATAGTTGCCGCGCGGGAGAACGTCTCTCCGCAGTTTGTGCGGGAGGGCGTGGCGGAGGGCACAATAGTCATCCCCAGAAACATCAACCGCCAGGTGGGCCTGCCGTACGGAATTGGGAAGGGCCTGCGCACAAAGGTAAACGCCAACATAGGCACCTCTGCAGACTTCCCAAATGTTGATGATGAGCTTAAAAAACTCAGCGCCGCCATAGAGGCCGGGGCGGATGCCGTGATGGACCTGTCCACGGGCGGAGACCTGGCAGAGGTGAGGCGCGCCATAGCCGCAAACTGCACCGTTCCGCTGGGAACCGTGCCCATCTATGAGGCGGCGGTTAAAGCGGCGGAATCCGGCTCCATACTCAACATGACGGAAGATGATATGTTTGGTGTTATAGAAAAGAACGCCCGCGACGGCGTGGACTTTCTTACCATCCACTGCGGCATAACCATGGAATCCATCTCCCGCCTGCGCGAGCAGGGACGCGTGGCAGATGTGGTAAGCCGGGGCGGCGCGTTTCTGGTCTGCTGGATGCTTGGCAACAATAAGGAAAACCCCCTCTACTCCCGCTATGACGATCTTTTAGAGATCTGCCGCCAGCATGATGTAACCCTAAGCCTTGGAGACGGCATGCGCCCCGGAGCGCTTGCAGATGCCACAGACCGCACGCAGATTCAAGAGCTGATCATCCTTGGGGAGCTTGTAGACCGGGCAAGAGCAGCGGGTGTTCAAGCCATGGTTGAGGGGCCGGGGCATGTTCCCATCAACCAGGTGGAGGCCAACGTTCAGATTCAGAAGACGCTCTGCAAGGGTGCTCCGTTCTACGTGCTTGGCCCGCTGGTAACGGACGTGGCTCCGGGGTATGACCATATTACTTCTGCAATAGGCGGCGCGCTTGCGGCCGCAGCCGGGGTGGACTTCCTGTGCTACGTCA
>CALNCU010000216.1 GCA_937875395.1 uncultured Armatimonadota bacterium
CAGGAGCGGAGGAGGTTTTGGCCTGCTCCTGAATTTGACGCCACATTCTAAGCAGAAAATCCATATCTCCCTTAATATCGCGCTCGCTTTTGCCCTCTGCTTCCGTGCGAACTATAACACCAAAGCCCGGTATCTTCACCTTTTCGGCAATCTTCTTAAGCCTGTCGCGCTCCGCCCTGTCCTCTACCTTTCTGGATACGCCTATGTTTTCGGCGTCCGGCATAAGTACAAGGTACCTGCCTGGAAGAGAGATGCGGGTTGAGACTCGGGCGCCTTTTGTTCCGCGGGGCGCCTTTACCACCTGCACAAGAAGCTCCTGGCCTACTTTGCACAGGTCTTTTATATGCTGGCCGCGCACGGGCTCGCGCTTTGCCTCCGGTAACTCTTCGTCTGCTTCCGGCAGTACGTCGCCTGCGTAAAGGAAGGCGTTTCTTTCCAGCCCAATCTCTACAAATGCGGCATCCATTCCCGGAAGGACGTTTGCTACCTTGCACTTGTATACGCTGCCTGTAACCTGGTCATCGCGCTCTACGTGCAGCTCTACAAGTTTACCGGAATCTATTAAGGCCACGCGGGTCTCTCTGGTTCCAGCGTTTACAATAATCTCTTTTGACATTTTTTCACCTCCTTTCCTTTGTGATCCAACCTATTTTAGGGGCAGAATTGGCATTCAACCAGACTTTTAAGCGGGCTTCGGCAGCGGCGTGCTTTGCACTCTGCGACCGAAGCATCTTCTTGGGGAGTGATACCCCTTGCAACGCCCACGGCGTGCTTTGCACTCTGCGGCCGAAGCATCGCCCGCCCTAATTAATCCGGCTGAATACAGCTCTTCTGCCCGGAAAAGCTGTATTGTTTAAGTCTTTTTATCTTTTTCACTGCAAGATTGGGGAGGCTCTTTTTTAGCGCCTCTACAAAATCCTGCGGCCTTGCCCCGCCTGAACTCCCGGATGCAAGGCATACCGTAAGCACGGCATATCCGCCTTCACTCTCTACTTTGGAGAGTTTTAAAAGGTGTGGGCGGATATCCACTTCCTTAAGGCCGTCTTTTCGCGTACGGGTAACGCGGACCTGCGGCTCTTCAAAGAGTTTAAGCGCAGCCTCTTCCACCTCTCCGGCAGACGGGCCGCCTACCGTTATACTATACTCCGAGGCAGCAAGCGTGGCAAGCGGTGATTTTGCGCCTTCCGGCACTTCTTCCGCTGCGGCAATCTCCATCCCCGGGGGAAGCTCTCCGTTTAGCCTATCCTTTACGCACTCCGGCGCAAGGGGTTGGGAGAGTGTTATCATTATCCGCTCATCATCGCTTAAAACGCCCACCCCTATGGCACTGCAAAACGCCATCTTTGGGCGCGGGTTGAACCCTTCGGAAAAGGCCATGGGGAGTTCTGACCGGCGGAGCGCAAACTCAAACGCCCTTACCATATCCAGATGTGAGAGGTACTTTACCTCTTCTCCTTTGCGCAGTTTAAGAAGTACACGCAATGCCCGGCACTCCTTTGCAACTATCTTTCGGCAGGATGGATTTTATTCCGCAGCCGGTGCAGCCGCCCAAACGGCAGTCCGGCGTGACGGCACCCTCTTCTGCCTTTTTATCTTCCCTTATTAGAAACTCCTTTGCAATCCCGGAGTTTATATGATCCCACGGCAGGGTCTCGCCGTAATCCCGCCTGCGATTGGCATAGAATTCCGGGGTGAGGCCCGCTTCACGGATGGATTCCATCCATGAATCGTAACGGAAGTGCTCGCTCCAGGCATCAAACCGGCAGCCCCGCTTCCATGCTGCATATATAGCGCGTCCAAGACGCCTGTCCCCCCGGGAGACCACGCCTTCAAGGCGGCTTGTTCTTGCATCATGCCAGGAGAGCGACACATTGCGGCTCCTCTGCAAGTTTTTAAGCAGGTTCTGCTTCCGCTCTATCTCTTCCACGGAATCCTGCGGGCGCCACTCAAAAGGCGTGTGCGGCTTGGGCACAAAGCTTGATACGCTTACGCCTACAGCAAGCCCCCGGCCTATCTTTGCCACCTCTGTAGAGAGTTTTGCAATTCCGGCCACGTCCTCATCCGTCTCCGTGGGCAGGCCTATCATGTAGTAGAGTTTTATCCGGCGCCAGCCGCACCGCACGGCGGCCTGCACCGCTTCAAAAAGGTTCTCTTCCGTGACGTTTTTGTCTATTACGTTGCGCATGCGCTGCGTACCGGCCTCCGGAGCAAGCGTGAGCCCGGATTTGCGCACTTTCTGAATCTGGTCGGCCAGTTCTACGCAGGGGGCATCGGCCCGTATGGAGGGAAGAGAGAGTCCTATGCGCCGGTTTTTGTATCTTTCTACAAATTTACCTACCAACCCCTCTATTCCCGGGTAGTCTGCCGTGGAGAGCGAGATTAGGGATATTTCATCATACCCGGAATTTGCGCATAACCGGTCTGCAAGGGTTGTCAGCTTTTCGCATGAACGGTGCCTTACGGGGCGGTATACCATCCCGGCCTGGCAGAAACGGCATCCCCTTGAGCAGCCGCGCATAACTTCAAGCGGCACACGCTCGTGCACAGTCTCTACAAAGGGCATGACCAGCCTCTCCGGGTAGCCTGCCGAATCCATATCCCATACTACACGCTTTGTAACTGTGCCCGGTACGCGTTCATCTTTTGGCAGGATGGATTCCACTGTGCCGTCCGGGTTGCAGGTAACATTATACAGGCTGGGAACGTATACCCCGGGGATACCGGCAAGCGCATAAAGCAAGGCGCTCCTCCCAGACCCCTTGTGCGCCTTCACGGCATCTACTATCTGGTGGACTACATCTTCTCCCTCACCTATTACAAAGGCATCTATAAAATCTGCCATTGGTTCCGGGTTCATGGTGCAGCATCCCCCCGCTATAACAAGCGGCGATTCATCTTCCCTATCAGAAGAGAGCACCGGAATCCCGGAAAGATCCAGCATGTTGAGCACGTTTGTGTAAGAGAGTTCGTACCCAAGCGAGAACCCCAGAATGTGGAAGCTCTTCAGCGGGGTGCGCGTTTCAAGGGAGTAGAGCGGGATATTGTGATTGCGCATCTCTTCTTCCATATCTGTCCAGGGCGCAAAAACCCTCTCTGCAGCCGTGTCCTTGCGGCTGTTTAGAACATGGTAGAGTATGCGGAGTCCAAGGTTGGACATACCTATTTCATAGCTATCCGGGAAGGCCAGGGCGAACGTTACTTCTACGCTGCTGTGGTCTTTAACAACAGCACCAAACTCTCCTCCGGTATAACGGGCCGGCTTTAAAACGCACGGCAGTATATTATCAAGCAATTCCTGCATTATTCTTTAAGTAAGA
Organism: uncultured Armatimonadota bacterium; assembly: GCA_937875395.1. Taxonomy (GTDB): domain Bacteria; phylum Armatimonadota; class UBA5829; order DTJY01; family DTJY01; genus CALNCU01. Next base: position 3,318 of record CALNCU010000216.1, read on the forward strand.
ACCACCTATAAAAAATGCCGGCATAACCCGTCCGTACGCCTTAACAATTTGTGGCGAACAAACAAGGGCGCCAGCACAAAATTTCACTTGTATGAATTATAACATTTTGTATGGGATGGTGTCAATTTTATGGAATATAATCTTGCCAAAAGCTTTCGGGCAGGCGCAAGGCACTGGGATGCTGGCGGATATAATGTTAGCAAGGCTTCGCAGAGTCCGCCGTAATGGTACCGGCGGACTCTGCGATTTGCTGATTATTCAAAAAGGAACCAGTAGGTTCTGCCCGGTACTATCTCCCAGGTGTAGCTGCCGTTGGCGGAGAGTACCCGGCCTGTATCTGCATCTATT
>CALNCU010000217.1 GCA_937875395.1 uncultured Armatimonadota bacterium
TTTTCGAGACCGCCCGATTCAACCGCTCTCGCACCTCTCCAGATGCAAAATGGCGCCCTTGGAGAGAATCGAACTCCCGACGCCCTCCTTAGGACGGAGGCGCTCTATCCACTGAGCTACAAGGGCAACATGCGTTACCGAAGTATGTACGGGGTAAAAAACTGGCGCGCTTGGAGGGACTCGAACCCCCGGCCTAAAGGTCCGCAACCTTTCGCTCTATCCGCTGAGCTACAAGCGCGCATGTGCCATAACAACACAGAAGTATACCACGATGAAGGCTAATTGTCAACGTTATATGCCCGTAAAATCGGCGCCGGTGTTTACATAAATTCAAAGTTGGGGAAACATAATACTTGAGGTCCACTCTACACTCTGGGAGGCGCTCTCATGGAAATTCTGGTGTTGTTCCATAGCAGGTACGGCACGGTGTACCGGTTGGCAAAGGAGATAGCATCCGGCATAAATGATGTGCAGGGCGTGCAGGCCAGAGTTCGCCGGAGCCGTGAAGTTGCTCCAATAGAGATAATCCGTTCCAACCCCAGATGGTCCGCCATGTATGACAAGCTTGAAAGAGAAGTGCCGGAGGTCTCATTAAGCGATCTGGCCGAAACACAGGGCATTGCGCTTGGAAGCCCCACCCGCTACGGCAACATAGAACCCTCCCTTGGAAACTTCCTTGAAACCGTGGGAGAGCTATGGACAAAAGGCTCCCTTCTTGGGAAGGTGGGCGGAGTCTTTTGCAGCACAGGAACAATGCATGGCGGAAACGAGACAACGCTTATAACCATGATGCTCCCTCTTATGCATCTTGGATACATAATAATGCCCTTGTCATACTGCGACCCGGGCGTCTCATTTACAGAGCGGGGCGGAACCCCCTACGGCCCAAGCTGTGTTGCAGGCACAAACGATGATAAGGGGCCGGATGATATAGAACTCGCCCTCTGCAGAATCTTTGGACGCCGGTTGGCAGAGACAACAAAGCATCTACACAAATAAAGAAAGGCGGCGCAGAATTATGTCCCTATACACAGAACGAATGATTCTTAGCCGTGACCAACTTATAGGCATGTACCAAACCATGCAGAGGATTAGAAGCTTTGAAGAAAAATCCTCTGAGCTATACACCAAAGGCAAGATAGGCGGATTCCTGCACCTGTATATTGGACAAGAAGCAGTAGGCGTAGGCTTTATAAGCGCCCTCAAAGAAGATGATTACGTAATAGGCTCCTACCGGGATCATGGGCAGTGCATTGCCAAAGGAACCTCTACCAGAGAGATTATGGCAGAACTCTTTGGCAAATCCACCGGCATCTCCCGTGGCAAGGGCGGGTCTATGCATCTGTTTGATGTTAAACGCGGCTTCCTGGGCGGGCACGGCATAGTAGGCGGAGGGATACCGGTTGCAGCAGGCGTGGGGCTTGCCATCCGATACAAAAAAACGGACCAGGTGGTAATCTGCTTCTTTGGCGACGGAGCCGTAAATGAGGGAGCGTTCCATGAGGCGCTGAACATGGTGGCGCTATGGAAGCTGCCGGTAATCTACGTGCTGGAGAACAACCTGTACGGCATGGGAACCGCAGCCTACCGGGCATCCTCCATACCAGACCTTATCCGCCGGGCAAGCTGTTACGATATAGATCGCGAGCAAGTGGACGGCATGGATGTACTTGCCGTGAGAGAAGTTGCAGAGCGAACCATCTATAAAACAAGGACGGATAAAGAGCCTAGGTTTATAGAGGCAATCACGTACCGCTACAGGGGGCACTCCATATCTGACCCCGGGGCCTACCGTACCAGGGAAGAGATAGAAGAGTGGCAGAAGCGCGACCCCATAATGCGGATGGAAAACTACCTTAAAGAGAACTCCATGATTACGGATGATGAGATTAAAGCTATCCGCGAAGAGATATCTGCAGAGATACAGGATGCCGTAGAGTTTTCAGAGAACAGCCCGTTCCCGTCTAAAGAGGAATTGTATACGGATATTTATGCGTAAGGGAGGCGGCATGGCGGCAAACATAACCTATAGAGAAGCCTTAAACCAGGCCTTAAGGGAAGAGCTGCAAAACAACCCAGACGTATTTATTATAGGAGAAGAAGTAGCCCAATACGGAGGCGCATACAAGGTAACGGAAGGGCTCTACAAAGAGTTCGGACCGGAGAGAGTGGTAGACACCCCTATCTCAGAGGAAGGCATAGCCGGGTGCGGAATAGGCGCCGCAATGCTGGGCCTGCGCCCGGTTGTAGAGATGATGACGGTAAACTTTACACTACTTGCCATGGATCAGATAGTAAACAACGCGGCCAAGTTAAGATACATGTCCGGCGGACAGTTTCAAATACCCGCAGTCATCCGTACGCCGCAGAGTTTGGGACTGCAACTTGGCGCCCAGCACTCCCAGAGCCTGGAAGCATGGTATGCGCATGTCCCGGGGCTAAAGGTAATAGCCCCCGCTACTCCCGCCGATGCCAAGGGGCTCCTTAAAAGCTCCATTCGCGACAACAACCCCATCATCTTCCTTGAAAACGAGATGCTTTACGGCACAAAGGGAGAAGTCCCGGAAGGAGAGCTGTTCATCCCAATAGGAAAGGCAGATGTTAAACGCCAGGGCAAAGATATAACGCTTATATCTTACTCAATGATGCTCATTCAAGCTATGAAGGCGGCAGATACGCTTGCAAAAGAGGGTATAGATGTAGAAGTTCTGGACCTTAGAACGCTCCGTCCGCTTGATGCAGAGAGCATTCTTGCTTCCGTAAAAAAGACGCATAAAGCAGTGATAGCAGAAGCGGATTGGAAGTCCTGTGGGATGGGCGCAGAGGTTACATCCATAATACTCTCCGGTGCCTTTGATTACCTGGATGCGCCGGTTGTGCGGGTAGCGCTGGCAGAGGTTCCCATGCCCTACTCCAAACCGCTGGAAAAGGCGGCCATACCTACTGCAGATGATATAGCCGCAGCAGTAAGAAAGATTATGGGAAAAGGATAGATTTGGAGGAGATTATGGCGGAAGTTACAATGCCCAAGATGAGCGATACCATGGAGGAAGGCACCGTAGTCCGATGGATCAAGCATGAGGGCGATACCGTTGACAAAGGCCAGATAATAGCTGAAATAGAGACGGATAAAGCCAACGTAGAGATGGAAGCCTTTGAGCAGGGCGTAATCAGCAAAATTCTTGTTCATGAGGGGGAGGCGGTACCCGTAGGCCAACCGATAGCCGTAATAGAGACGGCAGGGGCCGCCGTACACCCGGAGGCACAGGCAGTTATTCCAGAGGCGCCCGCTCCTGCCCAGCCGGAGGCGCCGGAAGAAGTGCCTCAGGAGCCGCCCGCAGAAGCAGCCGTGCCGGAAGAGGAACGTATAATGGCCTCTCCGCTTGCAAGGCGTATGGCGGAAGAGAGAGGGATTGATCTCTCTAAAATCCATGGAACAGGCCCAAACGGGCGTATTACAGAAACAGACATAGAAGACTTCCTTAAAGCAGAAAAAAAGGAAGAAGCCCCCACCCCGCCCAGGCCTGCAGAGGAAGCAGCACCCATCCCGGCGGAAGCAGAGGAGCAGGAACTAAGCCGCATGCGCAAGACTATTGCAGAGCGGATGGCAAAATCCAAGCAGACCATTCCGCATTTCTACGTAACCGCAGATGTAGCCATGGATTGGGCAGCCCGCACCCGGGAAGAGCTCAACGCACATGAAGACCAGGTGAAAATCTCATTCACAGATATGATAATCAAGGCTGCCGCGCTTGCGCTTAAAGAGTTCCCGCAGGTAAACTCATCCTTCCATGAAAATAAGCTGCTTATGCATAAGAATATAAATGTTGGGCTTGCGGTGGCGCTGCCGGACGGACTGGTTGCCCCCGTGGTGCACAACGCAGACAGCATGCCCCTTAGGCAGATTGCCGCGGAGACTAAAGAGCTTGCCAAGCGAGCCAGGGAGAACACCCTTACAACAACGGATTACACCGGCGGCACCTTTACCATATCAAACCTTGGCATGTTTGATGTGGAAGAGTTTGCAGCCATTATAAATCCGCCGGAGAGCGCATCCATAGCGGTAGGAACCATCCGCGATATGCCCGTGGTAGAAGATGATGCCATAACAATCTCAAAACGCATGAAGATGACCATCTCTGCAGACCACCGGGTGCTGGACGGCGCAGTAGCCGCCCAGTTTTTAAACAAGGTAAAGAGCTGCCTTGAATCCCCCACAAACCTGCTCTGATGGACAGTGCTTAAAGCCACCGGCAGATAACTTAATCCCCGGAGGTAGGTAAAGAGCATGTCAGAAGAGTAGCAGGGAGTAGCATTCTTCTGGGCCTCCGATTGGATGGGGTTTTCCGGTATATCACTGGCTCCATACTGCATGCGGGTTATCCTTTGCTACAGAATATGTTACAAGTATGGACTTCAAGGTGCGCCGTACTTTGAAGAGAGCTATATATTAATAATCCCCCGGCCTTTTTCTATTGCTATTTCCGTCTTAAAGGGAACTGAAAGCTCTGACAGGCCTGCCAGTATACGCGTTGCATCCTCTTGTAAAGATGGATACGGCTGGCCTTTCCTCAAATCTTCGTACTCAAACCCAAGGGATACGGGGATCAGTTCTATGCGGTTAATTTTACCTTCCTTAACTTCAAATGCCGCCATAACAGATTCAAACACCCTCCGGTCAACCCCCAGGCCGCGGGTATTATTAGCGCTTCTTGCATTCATCCCATCCAAAACAGTGCTGTCCGGCCCCAAGCCGTAGTTTTCAAAAAAATCCGCTGGCTGCCGTTCTACAAAATCGTTTTGGAAGATAAAATCACCCAGGCTGTAGAAGATCGGCCGGTTCCGGTAGACCTCTATGCCGCGCAGAATATGCGGGCCGTGGCCAAGATAAGCATGAGCGCCGTTATCAATACATAAACGGGCAAACTCGCGCGCAAAATCTGCCGGCCTATCCTTTTCTGCGCCCTTCATTTCATGGAAATGGTGGCTGACCAAAACAACATCCGCCTGCGCCGCCGCCTCTTTAACGGAATTGATAATCCGCTGGGCATCTTGCGCATGAACCGCGGTTGCCGTGCCGGGTTCTCCTATTTCAAACTTGATATCTCTAACTAAAAAGCCGCCCTCTTCCGCCGTGGCAAATCCTTCTCTTTCCATTTGCAGGCGGGTAGCATTCACCTCTGTCTGATTGATAATCTCTTGAAGGCGTTCAAAATCTTCCCTGCCCACATAATGGGTTGTCTTGAACCGCAGCAGATTTGAGCCCGGGCGACCGGCGACATCCCGGCGGCCTGCCCCTGCCCTGTGCCAGTCTGGAACTGAGGATGTAACGCCTATTAATGCAACTCTGCCGTGGGCGGTATCCAAGTACTTTGGCATAGAGGCTTCGCGCAGGTCTCCGCCAACTCCGGCATGAACGCAACCGGCGCTCTCCAAATGGCGGAGAGTGGTTAGCAGGCCATCCTGCCCCCAATCTAATGTATGATTATTGGCCCAGGCAAACATATTAAGCCCAAGCCACTTTAAATCGTCCAAAACCTGAGGGCGGGCAGCTGCCCAGGTTCCGCCGCTTACCGCAGATGGAGAGATTTCAAAATCATGCAGCAGCACTTCAAAATTTGTAAATCTTACATCTGCTTTGCTTAGTATGCGCTTCAGCGCCCTGCATCCCTTATCATCACGCGGCAAACGCTGGGTTATAAATGAATCCCCTGTAGCAATAATAGATACGGCCATTAAAATTACTCCTAATGTTCTGTAAACTTGGATTTTCAGGTTCAAACAGGGCTCCGGCAGCGCCGCCTCCGGCTCTGCGACCGAAGCATCTTCCCGGAGAGAGGGTTGATGCACCTGGCTCCGGCAGCGGCATACTAAAGTGCTCTGCGACCAAAGCATCCAGGATATAATTAAAGTTAACGCATATATGTATAATACTTACCGCAGAGCTAAGCACCGCTGCCGGTATTATAAGTCAACGGCAAGGCATAGTGCATAGACTCGGGTGGCTCCATGCTTTATAAGCGCCTTGCTGCACTCATAGATAGTGGATGAGGTGGTTGATACATCATCCACAAGAATGGCTGTTTTCCGCTCAACCAGATGTGGGTTTGCCACGGTAAACGCATCCTTCGTGTTAATCCGGCGCGCTTCTGCGGAGAGTTCTACCTGCGGGCGGGTGCACCTGGTGCGCACAAGGGCATTGCCAAGTGCTGGAAGCCCCGTTAAAGAGGAGAGTTTAAGCGCCAGCAGCTCGCTCTGGTTGTAGCCCCGCGCACGGTAGCGGGACGGGTGGATGGGCACGGGTATTATGCAATCCGCCCTCTTCCACGGGTAATCGCAGCTGGTGGTGAGGTATTTGTAGAGGAGTCCGGCCAGCGGATCTGCAAGCATTCTGGCGCCGTTGTATTTAAACTGATGGATTGCCTGCCTTAATGTTCCGCTGTACACGCCTACGGCGCGGGCGGATGTAAAGGCCTTTGCGCGCCCCATGCACTTGAAGCAAGCCTGGCCTGACAGGGTATGCCCGCAGATGGAACAGTACGGCTCCGGGACGGATTCTATCTGGGAGATACAGGATTCGCAGAGGTATTCCGCGCCAAACTTTCCGCAGGAGAGGCACCTGGGCGGGTAGAGCAGATCTAGCATCCCCTGCCCCACGGTTTTGGCAAACGATGCTACTCCGCCCCAAACTGTGAGATCGCCCGGAGCTCCTGGTAGCGGCCCGTGATGTCTTTTTTGCACAGCGATGCCAACCTCCGCAGGCTGAAATCTTCTACGTTGAACGATGCCACGGTGCTGCCGTAGATGGTGGCCTTTCTTAAACCGGATTCGCTTATATCTCCGGTGGATGCCACGTAACCTATGAATCCTCCGGCAAACGAATCTCCGGCGCCGGTGGGATCGCTAACATCTTCAAGCGGATAAGACGGGGCGGCAAAGTATGAATTGCCAAAGACCATAACGGCCCCGTGCTCGCCCTTTTTTACGATTACTGCGGACGGCCCCATCCGGCGTATCTGCCTGGCCGCCTTGACAAGGCTTGTTGTGCCGCAGAACTGGCGCGCTTCGGCATCGTTTATAAAAACAACATCCACCCGCTCAAATACTTTTGCAAGGGAGTCTCTTTTTTTCTCTATCCAGAAGTTCATAGTATCGCATACCGTAAGCTTTGGAGATTTTACCTGATCCAGCACCATAAGCTGAAGGTCTGGGTCTATGTTTGCAAGAAAGACGTACTCCGTCTCTCTGTACTCCTGCGGGATTCTGGGAAGGAAATCTGCAAAAACGTTTAGATGAGTCTCCAGGGTATGCGCCTGGTTTAAGTCAAAATCATAGTAGCCGGACCAGCGGAAGGTGTTGCCGGACGCATGCTCAAGTCCCCTAAGGTCTATGCTGCGCTTTTGAAGGAACTCTTCATGTTCCGCGGGGAAATCATTCCCAACCACCCCAACAAGCCGCACGGGAGCAAAATAGCTTGCGGCAACGGAGGAATATACCGCCGCCCCTCCCAGGGCCTCTTCCACCTTCCCGAACGGTGTTCTGACGTTATCCAGCGCTATGCTTCCAACTATAAGAATTTTCCCTGCCAAAATCTACCTCTATCCCTGCATCCGGCGTTTTGCCTTTTTCACCATAGCCATAAACACCGGTAGGGTAAGGCACTTTTTGTATTTGCGTGGGTTCATTATCAGGCGGTGGAGCCATTCCAGGCCGCGCCTCTGCATCCAGACGGGGGCCCGCTTTACGTTGCCGGATATTACATCAAACGTGCCGCCCACGCCTATGGAGACGGGCACGTTCATCTCTCTTTTATACCGGGTTATCCACTTCTCCTGCCGGGGTATGCCAAACGCAACAAATAGTATATCCGGCTTTGCATCCCTTACCATTTGGGCTATGGAATTTGACTCTTCCGATTTAAAATAGCCGTGGTGGCACCCCGCTATATTAAGCCCCGGGTAACGCCTCTTAAGCTCACCGGCTGCGGCATCTGCAACTCCGGGAGCGGAACCCAGCAGAAAGACGCTGTACCCGCCTGCGGCAGCGCGCCCGCAGAGCAGATCTACTATATCCACGCCGGAGACTCTTTGGGGCAGGCTGTAACCCAACTGCTTTGCCGCCCAGAGTATGCCGGTGCTGTCCGGGGTAACCAGGTCTGCGGAGTTCATTATCCGGTGGAGTTCCGGGTCTGTCTGCGCCATTACAACGCCGGACGCATCTGCAGTTACCACCAGGTGGGGCTTGCGGCTTTTTATAAATTCTTCCATCTGCGCAAGCGCCGTTTCCATATCTACGGCATCTACGCGGATACCCAGAATGTTGTAGCTTTGAAAGTTAATCATTGTATTTGTCAATTTAATATACCGGTAGAGTGTGCGCTTCGCCGGATTAATTATACCATATGAGATGCATGCTGCATGGGCCGGATAACTTTAAGCTTCGGCAGCAGCGGGCGAAGCCAGGGCAAGCCACCGCAGGGTGTGCAATTATCTACATATGCTTCGGCAGCGACGCCTTCGGCTCTGCGACCGAAGTATCATCCCGGGGGTTGATGCCCTTGCTTCGGCAGCGGCGCCTTCGGCTCTGCGACCGAAGTATCGCCTTCCGTAAT
>CALNCU010000218.1 GCA_937875395.1 uncultured Armatimonadota bacterium
ATTCCAAAGCCTTCTTGTGACAAGGGTGGGTGCTGGCTCCTCTGAAGGGTCAATTCGTGAAAGTACGGGTGTACGCTTTTCTGCATAAGCATGGATAACCAGGATGCAACAGTTCTATGCTGCTAGCATGTTTCCAAACTATCTGACGTTGTGGCTTGGGTATATGTTTAACGGGAGGGGATTGATGCGAATATCCAGGCTTTCTGTACAGGCCGCAAGATTTGTGGATGACTTGGCCGCATGCCAGGTGCCTCCCAATGCATGTAACCAGTACTCTTATGACGAAGAGGCGAACGCTGTGCGCAGGGATAACCTGATTCTCTACTTGCGTCAGATGGCAGAGAGGTCGCCCGGTGTATTGCTTGTTGGCGAGGCAGCAGGATATCATGGCTGCAGGCTCACAGGCGTGCCATTTACCAGTGAAGATATCCTGTTGTGTGGTATTCCCAAGTTCGGGCTGTTTGGAAGTGCTCATGGGTATAGAACCACGGGTGACAGTAGTAATCCATGCAAAGAGAGAACTGCGAGTATGGTCTGGGCCGTGCTTTCTCAACTGGATCAGCTGCCCATGTTATGGAATGCATACCCGTTCCATCCGTTTATTGAGGGGATGCCTTGCACTAACAGACCTCCCACCAGTAGCGAGATACGGACAGGTAAAGCATTCCTGACGATTCTGATTGAGATTGCCAGTATACGTACTATCATAGCAGTGGGTAAAAAGGCCGGAGAGGCACTCACTGACTTGGGTGTACGCTTCTATTTGGTACGTCATCCTTCACACGGCGGCAGGAAGGAGTTTGCATCCGGTATTGCTGATATTATGGAGCATGGGAGATAGCTCCTGCGCCCTCTAGGTCACCGGTAGTCATGATTCTTGCTAATCCAATTCATGGTAATGCCTGTGATTAGATGGTAACATGGACCATCCAAAGAGCGGGTTTTGAGTGTGAAATGGGGCTGTTTGGGTCTGGGAGCTACCAGGCAAAACATGGAACCTGGAACTTGAAAACCGTTGTGGGGCAACTCACCGTGGGTTCGAATCCCACCCTCTCCGCCATGTTTTAAGTTCAATTTCTTATTATTTCCCTGTGAATAACTCTGCCCGGCTTCTCTTAAATCCCATGCTAATCCTGGTGACTGCCTGTTGTCTGGAGCGGTAGCAGTTCCATCCTTCCATTATAAGGCTAGGGCCATTTTCCCTGAACAGTTACTTAGGACATATTCGCTGAACAGTAACAATCATAAAATCAATCATTGACAAAAACCTTAAACCGTTATATACTCAAAGTGTTATTAACTGTACTCTGATATTAACACTATTCGCTGCGCTCGGCACTCAAGCAAAATCAAGCTTGTACAGGAGGTAAACTGAATGAAGCCAGGTGGTAAAAAACAGGAAGGTTTCACGCTGATTGAATTATTAGTTGTTATTGCTATCATAGCAATACTGGCGGCCATTCTTTTCCCGGTTTTCGCCAAGGCAAGGGCAAAAGCACGCCAGACATCATGTTTGAGCAATCTAAAGCAGTTGGGTTCATCTATGAATATGTATCTACAAGATTACGATGAAACGTTTATAATAGAAGATGGAAATTCCAACCAGGCTGCAGGTGTGATGAACCCCTGGAGCCGGATATTATTCTATTCCGGCTATGTAGGTTCCAAGGATATCTTCAGGTGTCCGGAACTGCCTCATAATGTAGGTTCTACTCCTAAATACGGATACTCCGCTTCATTTACAGTTAAAAATGAAGGGAACTGGACATGGCGGTGGGTATCCTACGGATACAACTATCAGACTTTAGGTTCTAACAAGTTCAGCGGCAATGCAGGTTACACAACGGCGCCTGGTTACGGCACAGGACCTGCCACACTTGCGCAGATCAAGCGGCCGTCAGAGACAGTGATGATTGGCGATGCCAGGTTTATTGAGCCTTCCAACCATGATATTATAAGGCCGTTCTTCCTTATCAGGCCTGTTCCAGATGCAGTCAGCATGCCCGCCTATCTGGACGACAGGCACAGCGACGGCGCCAACATAGTATTCTGTGACGGCCACGTAAAGTGGTGTGCAAACTCATTAAACACTATTCAGAATAACCCCGCAAACTATTGGCTCAGGGAGTAGCCTGCCTGATATAGGCCGTGCTGTTTTACAGGCCGGCATAGACAAAATCAGAGGATAATAATATACTTTAACTACTGATAACTGCTAACTGATATGTGTAGTCTAAAATCCGGGGATTGATTAATGCAAATATCTCTACCAATTAAAATAGCTTCCTTGATTCTTGATGATTACGTCACCAGCGGACGGTTAAAAGCAGGGGAGAAAATGCCTTCAATCCGTGATTTTCAGAAGGAGTATAACACTTCCCACGTGACTCTTGTTCAAGCTATAGGCGTTTTGGAACAGTGGGGAGCAATTGAAAGGCGTCATGGCAGCGGATGTTTCATCAAGCCGGATTTTGATAAAACGGCGTTGCCGGATGCCGGTAAAGGCAAGCTGCTTGGGCTGGTTCTACCCAACACCAAAGATGAGAGGCTGATGAACATCTATGCAGGGGTTGAGCAGATGGCACGTAAATACGGCTACCACGTGGTAGTTGCAGCCTCAAACTACCAATATGATACAGAGCATCAGGAAGTTGACCGGATGGTTTCTCTGGGTTGCAAGGCCATAGTGATGTATCCTATTATCCGCAACCGTCAGCAGCTCAAGGAAGATTACTTAAAGAAGGAATACCGGGATATAGCCATAACCCTTATAGACATGGCTTTTGAAGAGCAGAAACGCAGCCAGGTGATATTTGATAACTACACCGCCGGATATGATATGACCATGCTCCTTGCAAAAGCAAAATGCAGCCGCATTGCCTTTATGGATTACAACACCCCAGATTGCTATTACATGCACCGTTCGCTTATAGACCGTCGGCAGGGATACAAAAACGCTCTGGGGGATATGGGGCTTCCCTGTAATTCTGATGATTATCTTCTTATTCAGCGTCCTGCAGCGCAAAGCATTACTGAATCCGTAATATCTGCCATGCCCGCAATATTTGAACAGTGGAAAAACAACGCCTATTTCCCCGTGGGCTTAGTGTGCATGGATGATTCTGCCGCCATGACCGTCATTCGCATAGCTAATGAGTGCGGCATAAAGGTTCCAGAAGAGTTAAAAATAGTCGGCTTCGACAACCTGAAGTCGGCGGCATCGTTTATACCGGCCTTCCCCACAACAGAGGTAAACTTTGCGCGGGCCAGTGCCATTGCCGCAGAGATGGCAATCAAAGAGGCAACAGGCAAGCAAAACAACACATCGGTATACATGCTTCAGGCGCCGGTTACCAGGGTAAAGGCACTATCCTTGAAGGCGGTGAAAACAAGATAACCTCCTTGAGCTCTACATTTGAATAACCTTGCAAGTAATTGCCATTATTGCAGTTACGCAATAGAGCATGTGAAAGGTATTTTAGAAATATGTCTAAAGAAACGCTGAATGAACTAATCAATCCGTCGCCGCTCATGCGTCCGGCGCCCTTCTGGAGTTGGAACGACAAGCTTGATAAAGACGAGCTGGTGCGCCAGATACACCAGATGGCGGCGGCCGGCTGGGGGTCTTACTTTATGCACTCCCGCGTGGGGCTGGTAACCGAATATCTCTCTGATGAATGGATGGACCTTATAAATACCTGCGCGGACGAGGCTGCAAAGACAGGCACCTTTGCATGGCTGTATGATGAAGACAAATGGCCTTCGGGGTTTGCGGGAGGGCTGGTGCCGGAGAAATCAGAGGCATACAGAGCCCATGCGCTGGTGCTGGTAAAAAAGGGAGACGCCACGGAGGACGACACACCGCTGCGCACAGTGGAGCATGCAGGGTTGGAGTACCAGATTTGCAAAAGGGTCTCCGCCATGGGGAACCCCTGGTTTAACGGCACATGTTTTGTAGACCTTATGAACCCAGATGCTATCCGGGAGTTTATAAACTGCACCCATGAGAAGTACAAAAGCGCATGCGGCAGGCACTTTGGCAAATCCATCCCGGGCATATTTACGGACGAACCGGCGTACCTCTCCTTCTGGATAAGCTCCGTAATCCCGGCGGTACCCTGGTCTGAACACCTGCAAAAGTTCTTTCTGAAATCCAAGGGTTACAATATTCTGGATAGAGTGGAACAGCTCTTCTTTGATACCGGGGACTACCATAAAACAAGGTTCGATTTCTACGATGCCGCCGCCGCGCTCTTTAAGCAGAGTTTTACAAAGCAGTACTACGACTGGTGCCGGGATAACAACCTTATTATGACCGGGCATTTTCTGTACGAAGACAGCCTGCTCTACCAGACGCAGTGGTGCGGCGATGTTATGAGCCATTACGAGTTTATGCACTGGCCGGGGATAGACAAACTCGGCCGCCACATTAATGAAGTAGTTACCGTAAAGCAACTCTCCTCCGCTACCGATCAGTTGGGGAAGGAACGCAACCTTTGCGAAGTCTTTGGTACGGCGGGCAACCAGTCAAGCTTCTTCATTCGCAAATGGATTGCAGACTGGCAGGCGGTGCTGGGCGTAAACTTTTCAAACCACCACCTCTCCCTTTACTCAATGCGGGGGGAACGCAAGCGTGACCATCCGGCAAACTTCTTCTATCAGCAGCCCTGGTGGGATGATGAGCGGGAATTTGCAGACTACCAGGCCAGACTGTGCGCATTTGCCGCCGAAGGAAAGCCGTTAATTAATATTCTGCTCATGCAGCCCCTTGCCAGCGTGTGGAGCGTGTATTCACCTTTGCATAAACCTGGTAAATATGCTGGGGAGAGCGTATATGATCTTCCGTTTGAAGCCATCTCAAAACTCTTGCTTTCAGAGAAGCTGGATTTCCACTATGGCAACGAAAACCTTATGGCAAAATACGCAGCCGTAAAAGGTAAGCATATTACGGTAGGCGGCTGCAAGTACAACTGTGTAATAATTCCGCCATCGCTCAATCTCAAATCCTCCACGGTAGAACTGCTTAAAGAGTATGCCGGCGCCGGTGGGCAGTTAATAATGGTTGGAACCCCCCGGTATGTAGATGGTGTTGCAGCAGAAATTAATCTCCCGGGCGCCATAGTAGTTGAATCCGTGGAAGAGGCCGTGAAATCCGCCGGTAAGCTTATCCCGGACAGGTTAGGCATTACAGACCGGCTTACCGGCAAGAATGCTCCCAAGGTTTATGTGAGCAGCAGGGTTCTACATAAATCAACAAGGCATCTCATTGTTAATACTGATGAAGCAAGAGGAGTCTTTGCATCAATCTGCATTCCCCAGGGCAGGGGTGCGGCGATGGCCGCATTTGATCTTTACAACGGCAGGCTCTACAGGCTGAATGCAGTAGAGGGCCGCTTTGATATTTATCTGGCGCCCGCCGGGAGCCTTATGGTAATCTGCGGGGACGAAGCGCGCGGGAACCTGGACGCAGCACCATCCATCCTGGGGAGCGGCGCCGCCTTTAAATCCCTCTTAACGGACCGGCCGCATATACTGATTGACAAGTTTAACTGTGACCCATGTGAAGAAAACATCCTTCTGCTAAACAACTTCACGCTCTTTCTTGAAGACCGGAAAGTCTTTGAAGGCCCGGTCTGCGGAGCATGGCATAAACACTTCTACCCGGCCCCGGAGGGAACAAAGTTTAGGGCGGAGTATGAATTCCACTCAGAGGAGAATGCAGACGGGTGCTTTGCCGCCATAGAGATGGCGGAGAACCTTGATTCCATCACCATGAACGGCTTCCCTGTGAGCGCAATGAAGGCCAGGGGAGAGGCGGGCGCAATGGATGCCAAAAAGAGCTGGAAGGATGTCAGCTTTACACGCGTACCCCTGCCCCAAATTAAAGCCGGAGTGAACCGGCTGGTTATTGAAGGCAGAAAATCCAACAACATCACCGCGCCGTGCAGCCACAGCCGTGTGCCCAACTGGAAGGAACATACGCCAACGGAGGCAGAGGAAGTATACATATGCGGCCGGTTTTCCGTTAAGAGGCTCTCTGGCGGCCTGTACGGCATAGCCCCGGAGAGCAGGCCCGCCGGCAGAAACCTCACGCTGGAGGGTTTCCCGTTCTATTGTGGAAAGTTTACGTACAGGGCAGCCTTCAACATTCAGGATATGCCGGAAGAAGAAATACTTCTGCAGATAAACGGCGCCCACATGGCAAGCGCAAATATAGAGATCAACGGCCGTAGGTGCGGCACGCTCCGCTGGCAGCCGTTTGTTATAGATATTTCAGATGCCGTTCGGCAAGGTGAGAACCTTCTTGAGATTACCATATCCACAACGCTGGTCAACGCGTTTGGCCCAAACCGGCGTGCAGGCGTAAAACTGGAAGAACGCATAGGGCCTAATCAGTTTATTGATATGTCAAAGTTCAAGGAAGAATACGAACTCTTTGATTTTGGTCTTGAGAGCATAGGAATATACCTGGGAGGTAAGTAAATGATTAGAAGGCACATACTTGTACTGGCTGTTCTGGCTGCAACGGCTTCCGGGCTGTTGCTTGCAGATACGGTCTGCGCCCGGGCGGATGAAACCTGGCGCAAGGAGTTCCGCAATGCGGAGGAGTTCCAGGTCAAGGCGGACTGGGTCTCACCCACCCAGCGCGCATCGGATTATGAAGCTGCCTTGACGCCGGAGAAGACAGTGGTCTTTAAGGTAAACGGAGCAGGCAAAGCCATGAAGTGGATAATGAAGGGCGGCCCAGATCTTTCAAAGACTCCTTATGGAACTCTTCGCTACAGGGCAACGGGTATAAACACAACCTCGCCGGATTACTTCCTGTGGCTGGGCGACAGCAAGAGCAAGGGGATATTCAACGTGCCCATGAACCAGATTGTTGCGGACGGCAAATGGCATGAAATGTCCATGGCCAGCGACAAGCGGCTTCCATCAGATGCAATAGCTTTTCAGGTGACGGCATCCAAATCTTCCAATTCCGCAACGCTGGAAGTGGATTACCTGTCATTTTCTGCCGTACCGGCCAAGGCCGATAACTGGAACAAAGAGTGGAAGGCCTCCGGTTTTTTGCAGGCAAAATACATTGCAGGCGGCGGGTACTGGGATTTAAGAGTGGCCCGCCCTGCATCCAAGCTGGAGAATATACGCCCTTTTGATTCTGCAGCCGTGAAAGGGCTGCATTACTGGGCAAAGAGCGGCGAATCCGTCACTGGCCGGATTCAGTGGACTAACGATGCAGGGAAAACCGGCGAGAGAGACTTTTTAATACGCAACCGCGACGGCTGGCATCATTACATGTTCGACCTTAGCAACGACGCCGCGTGGCGCGGCATTATCACCAAGATAGCCGTGGTGTTTCAACCAATCACCATTATAGACGGCAGGCCGCTAGCAGTGCTCCCCCCTTCCTTTCTTGAAGAGGTAAACCTGCTTCCCAATGCAGATAGAAGCAGGCCCTGCCCGGATGCCGCCGGAACCCTGCTTGGCGGATGGCGCCGGGATACAGGGAATACATGGAATATAGAGATGGATACCCTGTTGCCGGGCGCCACATACAAGCTTGCCTGCCCGGGCGCAGCCGCCCTTAAAGTGCAGTCCATGAAGGGCGAATGGAGAAGCTTCGCCATCCCCCGTGATTCATCCGGCTCATACGTATTTAAGCTGCCGCTGGATACGCTGAGAACCCGGTTCTCTTTTAAGAATCTGCAGGGTACGCCAATCCTGGTAATGCTCACCAGGGGGGCAATAGGCTATCCGGATGATCCCGGCATTGAAGCGTGGCAGGCATCATGGATGTGGCATCCGGAGTACCCAATTGTAAGCGGCAACAGGTATTTCAGGCGCACTTTCCGGCTTGATTCCGTGCCGGAGTCTGCCGCAGGATGGTTTACGTCAAACTGCAGATGCAACATATACGTTAACGGCATACGGGCAGCCTCCTGGGCTCCGGGCGGCCCCAACCGGATAGACTTTCTAAAGGGGCTCAAAACCGGTGAAAATGTTATAGCCATCGACGCCCGCAATACATCGTTCCGCGCGTGGGTTATGGGCGAGTTTTACATTAGCTACCCCGGCAAGCCGGATGTCTCCATAATGACTGGAGATGAATGGCAGTGCTCAAAAGAACCTTCCGACGGATGGATGCTGCCCGGGTTCAATGGCAGATGGGTGAATGCCGTAACGTCCGGCCCCGGCATCTGGGTTCGCAAAACTGTGGATACATCGCCGTACCGGTACATGGGTACGCGTGAAAAGATATCCCTGTCCAATATAACCGTATCCAACCTCAAGGCAGACAGGACGGCGCCCGTATCCATATCTGCCATGGGAGAGTTCAGCCGCCCCGTCACGGATAAAGACCGGATTCTCCTTGAGCTCTCCAAAGACGGAAAATGGTACTGGCGCGGCAGGCTGAAAGTCAAATCCTCTGCGGCAAACCCTCGCCGTGCAGAGATAAAGGGCGTTCTGCCTCTCCCGGAGATAAAGACTCTCTCCGCCGGTAAGTATAACCTTACCCTGAAGATGCCGAAAAGCACCTTCTTTGAAGGTTCATCAGAGTTCAGCCGCACCCTGGACATAGGCCGGAGCACGGCATCCAGAGGGTTCCCGCAGAGTTCCGTACGCTGGAGTAATAGTTGCCCGGAGATTGTAGTGGATGGCAAACCCTACCTTCCGTACATATTTGCCTCAGGCACAATGGGCGAAAACTGGAAGATGGCTGAAGGACAGGTGCAGGCGATTGCAGATGCGGCATCAAACGGAGTGCGTCTCTTCCGCGCGCACGGCTCATACTTCCTTGATGATACATGGCCGGAAGAGGGCCGGATGGATTTCAGCAAGATTGATGAAATGATGCGCGTCCTGCTCGCCGTAGACAAGGATGCAAAGTTCCTCTACGCTCCGGTGCTCAACATGCCGGAATGGTGGAGGAAGAAGTATCCCGGTGACGTGATTGGTTACTACGGAGTAGGCAGCCTGAATGATCCTAAGGTAAAGGCCGCCAATCCCGGCCTCATGAATGCGCAGTCGCCCGCCTCCGCACGCTGGAGAGAAGACGCAGGCAGGTACCTGAAGGCGCTTGTAAATCACATGCAGAAGAGCGACTACGCATCTTCAATAATAGGAGTCCTTCCCTCTGCGCTGGTGACGCTGGAGTGGATATATCCACCTTCAAGCGGGGCCGGTAACAGCGATTATAGCAAAGCCTCTGTTGAAGGCTTTAGGCAGTACGTCAGGGCAAAGTATCCTACCCTTGATGCCCTCCGCGCCGCATACAATAACCCGGCCATCACGCATGATGCGGTCACCATTCCTGCCCCTGAGAAGCTCTACGCCAGGGAGATAGGAAACCTGAGAGATCCCCGGCTGGCCCAGAACTCCATAGACTATTGGGAATACCGCAACGGTATCAATGCGGAGGCTTTAACATCCTTCTGCAAGATTGTAAAGGAAGAGAGCCATGGCAGGCTCCTCTCCGGAAGTTACTTTGGGTATCTGCTGCATTTCAGCAGCAGCGCGTTACTTATGCAGAGAGCGGGACATCTATTCCTTGATAAGGTAACGGAGTCTCCGTATGTAGACATACTGTGCGCACCGGCGGACTATACGTTCCGCATTGCAAGCTGCCCGGCTGCCACCATGAGCCCGGCAGACACGCTGAGACTCCATAATAAGCTGTGGATTCAGGAGGACGACCTTCGGGGGTATATAGCCAGGGTAAGGTACTTCGCCACGCCGGAGTATAATCACGGCAAGACGGATACCGTAGCGGATGCCATGACCTTGTTCCGTAAGCAGTTTGCGCTGAGCAGGGCCCAGGGATACGGGTTCTGGAGGCTTGATCTGTACGCAGATTTCTTTACCAACCCGGAGATGAACAGCGCCCTTTTGGGGAGATGGATAAAGGCGGAGACCGCCCTGCGCAGAAAGGACGCCCTTCCCATGCCGGCGGAAGTTGCCTTTGTTGTTGATGGCCCGGGATACGCATACGATGGAGTCGGCGGCGTCGGCCCTGTATCAATGCGCCAGCAACTAAAAACCTTCAACTGCATAGGCGTTCCCAGGGATGTTATACAGATGAAGGATTTTATAAATACAAAACTTCCGCCGTACAAGCTCTATATATTTCTGAACACCTTTGCGGTGGATGCCCAAACTCGTCTAAAAATCCACGAAAAGCTGGCGAATGACCGGGCAACAGCAGTATGGCTGTATGCAGACGGATTCTACAATGGCACGCCGGGCGTTTCTCCGGATGCAGCCAACATCCAAAAGCTCACCGGAATAAAACCGGGCGTAACGGTATCCCGAAGCAGGCAGAATATAGCTATTAACGCAGGCGGGGAGCAGCTATCATGGCAGATGCCATCCCAGACTTCCCCCACCTTCTTTGTGGAAGACACTTCCGCCAGGCCGCTTGGAGCGGGCGAAGGCGGCAAGGTTGGGGCTGCTTGGAAGGATATGGGAGGATGGACATCCATCTATATATCAAACCCGTATCTTCCGCTCCCGGCTCTCAGGTACCTCTGCAAGAGAGCTGGGGTGCACATGTACTTTGCAGGCGATGACCCCGTATACATAGGCAAAGGGTTCTTCGCTACAAATGCCACCAGTTCCGGCGAGAAGAAGATTATCTTCCCGGAGAAAGTTGACATTGCCGATTATGAGAGCGGAAAGGTGCTTGCCACAGGCGTAGCACAGTTTACATTTACCGCCGCATCCGGGGAGGCGTATATGTACGCCGTGACCCGGAATAAAAAATAGGACGCAGGCACATAGCTATAAAAGCCCAGCCCCCGGTGAGCATACGTCTCCGGGGCTGGGCTTTTTGCAAAATCGAGCGGTTATCTGGTAAAATCTTCTGCAAACTACGCTGCATCCTCTTGAAAGTTACTCAATTTTGCCAAGTAGCAGGTTTAATCAGTTACCACCGGCGGCTCTCTGCTTAAGTCCGGTTTATCTTCAAGCCGGATAACAACGGTACGCATATACATGATTCCGATAGGGTG
>CALNCU010000219.1 GCA_937875395.1 uncultured Armatimonadota bacterium
GGCACAGGATGAACCTGCCGGACTAAAGGCGCAGATTACCCTGCTTGAGGAGCAACTCACAGCCGTGAAGGAGCGTCTAAGCCTGATTGAGAACGGAAAGGCCTAGCAGGCAATTTGCCGGGCAGGAGCCTCATATAAAGACTCCTGCCCGGATATTCCTGTATCGGTAATCTTTGCAGCAGATTCAAGTTGGAGGTTTTTTGATATGCCAAGAGGAGACGGAACGGGCCCTGCAGGTGGACAGGGACGCGGAGGGCGCATGGGTGGTAATGCGGCAGCGGACCCGGCGGAGAGTGTTACTGCCCCAAATGCGGGTACGTAGAACCTCACAAGCGTGGAGTGCCGTGTGCGCAGATTCGCTGCCCGCAGTGCAATACCTTTATGGTGAGGCGGGCGTAGCCTTATGAGAATCGCCGTTGCAAGCGGAAAGGGTGGAACCGGAAAGACAACCGTCAGCACCAGCCTGGCAAGAATCCTCTCTCGGAGGCACAAAGTCCAGTACATTGACTGTGATGTAGAGGAACCGAACGGGCACCTGTTTCTCCATCCCAAACTCGCTCCATCCGTCACCGCCGGGATACCCGTGCCGGAGGTGGATGAATCAAAATGCACGGGCTGCGGCAGGTGCAGCGCGCTCTGCCGGTTCCATGCCATAGCCTGCCTGGGGCGGAATATAGTCACCTTTCCCAAGCTCTGCCACGGATGCGGGGGCTGCGCCCTCGTCTGCCCATCCGGCGCCATAGCGGAAGTCTACCGCCCCATAGGAGTTGTGGAAGAGGGAGAGGCGCAGGGAATAAACTTCGTCCACGGCAGGCTGAATGTGGGAGAGGCCATGAGCCCTCCCCTTATCCGGGAGGTGGCAAAACGCATTGATGAGAGCGCCATAGTTGTTCTGGATGCTCCCCCCGGCACATCCTGCCCGGTGGTGGCTGCCGTGCGCCATGCAGACAAGGTTCTACTGGTAACGGAGCCGACGGCATTCGGCCTCCATGACCTGATCCTTGCCGTGGACACGGTGGAGGAGATGGGCCTCCCGTACGGGGTCTTTATAAACCGTGCGGATATAGGTGATGACCGGGTGGAAAGATATTGCATTGAACGGAACATACCGGTCTGGGGGCGCCTGCCTCACGACAGGCGCGTGGCGGAGTGCTACTCGCGCGGAATCCCCGCGGTTGACGGAGTGCCGGAGACTGCCGCGTGCTTTGAATCACTGGCATCCGTCCTTCTTGGAGAGGAGGGCGCCGTATGAAAGAGATAGTCGTCCTCTCCGGCAAGGGCGGAACCGGCAAGACGAGCATCACCGCATCCTTCGCCTGCCTTGCAGATAAGCCTGTTCTGGCAGACTGCGACGTGGACGCCGCAGACCTGCACCTGGTGCTTGAACCCGCCGTGAGGGAGACACACGAATTCACCGGAGGCGTAACAGCCCGCCTGGACAAAGCCAAATGCACAGGGCGCGGGCAATGCGCCGGACTCTGCCGGTTTGGTTCAATCACCACTCT
>CALNCU010000220.1 GCA_937875395.1 uncultured Armatimonadota bacterium
TGCTGACAGGTCTGGGTGGTGTGCGAAAGGGATTTAGGCGATACTTCGGCCGCAGAGCATGAAGTATGCCGTGGGCGTTGCAAGAGGCATCAACCCTCGGAATGATACTTCGGTCGCAGAGCCGAAGGCGCCGCTGCCGAAGCATTGTTAATCATGTGGAGAGTACCGGGTTCCGTTCCAGGCCGGTCTAAAGCCCCAGCCATCCCGCCGCCGTGCCGCTCATAATCTCCTGCTGAATCTCTTTTGGCACCCCAACTCGTGCAAGCGTGTGGCTGTACCAGTCCTGTGCCGCCTCAAAGGGCGCGCGTATGCCTATGTAGGAATCCGAGCCCAGAAGCAGCTTGCGGAAATAGCTGAACGTAGAGTCTATCTCTTTTGTCGGATCGGAGAGGAGTTCTGCAAGATCATGGGAGCGCACCGTAAACCAGCTTCCGCATCCGGCAAGGTCTGCATAAAGATTTGGGTGAAGCCTAATCATCTCCGCACCCTCCTGCCGAAAGATAGTGGTTCCCATATGGGCCATAACAATCTTCAGATTTGGGAATGAGCGGGCGATTCTATCCAGCGTGAGGGGGCGCATATTTGTAAGCATGGGGCGCTTGTGGAGCGCGTCTGCCTTGCATGCCCTCCAGAGCCCGGTGTGGAATACGACGGGGAGCCCTGCCTCTTCCGCCTTCTGGTATGCGGGCATGTAGAGATCGTGATCATACGGGTGATAGGGGGAGATGAACTTAAGCCCTCGGAAACCTTGTTTGGCAAATTTATCTATTTCATTAACATCCACCCTATCCCACAGGTCTACAAACGCGAAGGGTATAAGCACATCAGGGTGCGCCTTTGCCGCTGCAAGCGTCTCTTCATTGGTGCAGTAGTGGTGGCTGCACCTTGGGCCTACGGAGTAAATACAGGCAACAGTCTCATTCTTCCGGCACATCCCGGCGAAGGCTTCCACCTCTGCCGAATCTGTAGTATCGCAATGCGTATGAATATCTACTCTCATAATGTCTCCCGGTAACTCTCCCCCAGCGCAAAGACGCGGGAGGATTCTTGATAGTCATCCCCTTATAATAGCATTTATGATTGGTTTGGTATAGCTGCATAGCCTGATTGATTTCAGCTATACCCTTCACCACATGCCAATATCCTAATACTATCTCAATTAAAGCCTTGACAAGCCGGGGATATGTAGTATACTGAAATAGATGCTTTGGATGAAACATACAACATTGTAGCTATTATAGCCCGCCCTGACTAGAGGGAGAGAAAAGGGATGAATTCTATACCGCTTCACGTAAAGGTGAGGGAGCAGATAAAGAAGGGGATTTACGATGGCACCTTTCTGCCGGATGAGAACGGCCTGCTCCCCAGCCAGCAGTACTTTGCAAACCTTCTTGGGGTAAGCCTGGTTACCGTTAAAAAGGCTATTGGCGAACTTGCGCAGATGGGGCTTGTAGAGAGCCGCAGGGGAAAGGGGCTTATTCTTAATCCGGCGGCAGAACGCTCGCTAAGCATTGGGATTATCTTTTTTGACGTGTTTAAAGATTTTGGCAGCCCGGTTGTTGCCCGGCTTATGAGCGGAATAGAGGAGTTTTCTTTTAAGAGGAGCATATCCCTTAGCATATACTCCTTTCCGTGCCTTGAGACTCCTGCCGGAGAGGATGAGTTTTTTGCAAGAGTACCGCTTGAATCGCTCTCCGGGCTGCTGCTTCTAAGCCCTGTTTCAGACGGTGCAATCGCCGGGATAGAGAAGCGCAACCTGCCCTTTGTCTCCTTCAACCTGCTCTCCGGCGTTAATGCCGTCTGCCATGTTTCTGATGCCGTAGATATGACTCAGCAAGTTACGGAGGCCGTGCTCCGCCGGGGGTGCCGCAACCCGGTCTTTTTTGCGGGGAACGGCGACAGGGTGAGCAGCTATATGCGTCTTGCTGGGCACAGGTGCGCGCTCTCCCATTTTGGTATGGAGGCTAACCCGGCGTATATCTCTTATGAGGACTATAACATGGATGCGGCATGGGAGTTTGTGCAGGGCCTGCTTGCATCCGGCCGCCCTGTAGATTCCGTTATAGCCTTTGATGATGTAATGGCGGCGGGGCTTCAGGAACGCCTTGCCCTGGATAAAAGAGGCGGAGTGCTTGTGGCCGGGTTCGGTAACCTCCCGGAGTATCAGGACAGGGTGGCGGTGACAATAGATCCGCACTATAAAGAGATAGGCTACGCTTCCGTAAGCATGCTCGCCCGCATGATAGATGGAGAGAGGCCGCAGAGAACCAAGTTCTACCATAAGTCAGAGCTTGTAGTAAGGTAGCAGCTGGTACCCCACAAATTAATTATGGAGGGCCGATGCTTAGGCCCATGAGTGCAAAGCGCTCCTCTGCCGAAGCAGTGGGCATCAACCCCCGGGGCGATACTTCGGTCGCAGAGTGCCTTGGCACGCCGCTGCC
>CALNCU010000221.1 GCA_937875395.1 uncultured Armatimonadota bacterium
TGGCATCGGCAAGCTCCGGCTCGCCCATCCCCTGCCCGGAGAAACCCAGGTTCACATAATCTATTCCAAGCCACCGAGAGAGGAAATCCTGGTACGTGCCGCCGGGGTTAGATGCGCACCCGCCCTGGGTAATGCTGCTCCCGTAAAAAACAACCGGCTTCTCTACGGCAAACGGAGACGGGGCCTCTACCTTTGCGCCTTCCTCTATCCCCACATGGGTAATAACGGGCGCATTGTAGAGAGGCATATGAATGGTAACATCCCGCATCCTTTTATCCGGCCCTATCTTCCATACCGCCTCTGTATGATTCTTTTCATCCGGCCACCTGTTCCCCATGAAACGGCCGTCTACAAAGACATCAAACCCGCTCTCGCCAGTCTGCGGCATGTGGTGCATAACCGGCATGTTTGCAAAATCCGCCCGAAGGCCCACTTCCACGGCATCCGTTCTAAAGCGAATCCTTCCGCCCGCCGGGCACTGAGCCAAGTTCCAGACGGGCTCCCGAAACTTATCCTTCCTGCTAACAGGCAGGCGGCTTACAGAAGGCTTCTGCTCGCCAAACCAGGGCAGCCCATGAATGCTGAACCTGCCATCCCCAAACTCTACCCACTCCATAATATTCTCCTAAGTGTGTGCAGGCATAGAGCCCTGCCCACTACGGATTGATACTTCAGCCGCAGAGTGCAAAGCACGCCGCTGCCAAAGCACGGGGCGCCAACCCCGGAGGCGATACTTCGGTCGCAGAGTGCAAAGCACGCCGCTGCCGAAGCTTAGCTGACTTATCTTTCTAGGAATCTCCAGAAATTCCTCCCAAATATATCCGCCACATCCCGCCGTATCTCTTCATTAGACACCTGCCAGCCGGTTTCGGCAAGATCCGTATATTTATCTACAAGCACATCTCCTATAATCTTTCTGGAATGCACCCACTTGTAGATTAACTGATCCAGAACGCGGGAATCTGAGTGCTGGGGTATCATGCTCTCTCCCAGAAGCTCAAACCGCATGCGGGTTATCTCTTCTATAAGGCTTGGATTGTTCAGGAACCACCAGCAGCCAAAGATCATAAGGTTTCTGAATTTTCTGGCGGCTATGCACATCTCATGCATGTTCTCTCTTGAAAGCATGGTGAGCATGAACTTGTTCTGCGGGTACTTGGCACACAGGTATTCTGCAGATTCTATGCTCCCCTTGCCCACAGAATCTCCGGCCAGCCGAAGCTCCGGGTTGACCAGCTTCTTCACGCCTATCATCATGGCGAAGGGGATGCCCTTCTCACGGCAGACAGGGATGATGCACTCTTCTATAAGCCTTGCCCTTGCAGAATCTTCCGGCATGGCAAAGGTGGGCGGAAGCGAGACGGCAAGGTAGAGCGCGTCTATGCGGTCTATCCAGTCTGTAAGGAAGCGCCTGACCTCCCCCATGGTCGCCCCGGAGAAGCCGCTGTCTACATTGTACCCCCAGGATTTAAGCCTTGGCGCGGCATCCTCCCAGCTGTTTAAGAGCGGGTCCACCCTAAGCGCAGCATGGAACCGCGCATCCAGGGCGGGGTTCTTCATCCATACGGGACGCTCAAGGTCATCAAAGGGATCGTTTGTCATAACTACGGATTCCAGGTTTGCCGTCTCAAAGACTTTATCAACATACTCTTCCACTTTCATCCCGTCAAAGTAAGCGCGGAAGGCTTTAAGGTTGCGCGTGGAAACATCCAGCCCGCAGCCGTCAAGCACGGTCAGGACTCCCCGGCATAACTCGCTGATGGGCGAATGGTCTATAAAGAGGGTTTTCCATATAAGATCGGCCTGATCCCTTTTTGACATGGCCCAGAAATCATTGTACGGCATATCTACCCAACGCATTGTCTCTGCCACCAGGTAGTGGTATGTTAGAAGCTCATCTACGCCCCACAAAAGAAGCCCGCCGAATGCAGGGGTGTATAGATGGGTGTGGATATCTGTAATCTTTGTTGCGCGCACGGCACTTTCAACCATGCTGCGGATGCTCTGGTCTTTCTGATTCATCTGTCTCCTCTTATTTCTGCCGGAGCCTTTGTTATATTGCTTAAAAAACGGCAGGGGGATATGCGCCCTGCATACCCCCCAGACCTTGTTATATTTATCTTTAACCTACGCTATGTAGGTGTTTGCCGTGGTGTTGCCGCCGTGGCCCGTCCAGTTGGTATGGAACCACTCTCCGCGAGGCTTGTCCACCCGCTCATAGGTGTGCGCGCCAAAGTAGTCGCGCTGTGCCTGAAGCAGGTTTGCGGGCAGGCGTCCGCAGCGGTAGCCGTCGAAGTATGCCAGGGCGGAAGAGATTGTGGGCATGGGAATGCCGGCCTCTGTTGCCGCCACAATCACCCGGCGCCATGATGCCTGGCGCGCTGCAACTGCATCCTTGAAGAACGGATCAAGCAGCAGGTTCACAAGGGCGGGGTTATTGCTGAAGGCTTCCTTTATCTTGCCAAGGAAGACGGAACGGATTATGCATCCGCCTCTCCACATAAGAGCAATTCCGCCATAGTTAAGGTTCCAGCCGTAGGTCTTTGCGGCTGCTCGCATAAGCTGGTAGCCCTGTGCATAGCTTACTATCTTGCTTGCATACAGAGTCGCCCGCAGGTCTTCTATCATCTGCTTGCGGTCTCCCTTGAACGGGGTTACCTGGCCTGCTATGGATTTGCTTGCCTCTACACGCTCCTCTTTAATTGCAGAGAGGCAGCGGGCAAAGACGGCTTCACCTATAAGGGTGAGCGGCATGCCTTCATCCAGCGCGGCTATGGCGGTCCACTTGCCGGTGCCCTTCTGGCCTGCCGTGTCAAGTATCAGGTCTACCACATCGTTCCCCTCTTCGTCCTTGTAGCCAAGGATGTCGCGGGTGATCTCTACAAGGTAGCTGTCCAGTTCGCCCTTGTTCCACTCTGCAAAGACCTGGTGCATCTCTGCATTGGTCATGCCAAGAACGTCTTTCATGAATTGGTAGGTCTCGCAGATCATCTGCATATCGCCGTACTCAATTCCGTTGTGAACCATTTTTACAAAGTGGCCCGCGCCGTTCTCTCCCACCCAGTCGCAGCAGGGTTCGCCCTCCGGGGTCTTGGCGCAGATGGACTGGAAGATATTCTTTACAAGCGGCCATGCTGCGGGGCTTCCGCCGGGCATCATTGCAGGGCCAAGAAGCGCGCCCTCTTCGCCGCCGGAGACTCCGGTGCCTATGTAGAGGAGGCCCTTGCTCTCTACGTATGCCGCACGCCGGATGGTATCCGGGAAGTGGCTGTTGCCGCCGTCTATAATAACATCGCCCGGCTCAAGGTGCGGGATCAGCTTTTCTATGAAATCATCCACCGCCTGGCCTGCTTTAACAAGCATCATAACCTTGCGGGGGCGCTCAATGTTGGCGCAGAACTCTTCTATGCTGTGGCAGCCTATGAAGTTCTTACCGGCGCCGCGACCCGCTATAAAGTCATCCACCTTGGAGACCGTCCTGTTAAACACGGCCACGGTGAACCCTTTGCTCTCCATGTTTAGAACAAGGTTCTCTCCCATAACCGCAAGACCTATAAGACCTATATCAGCCTTCTTTGCCATTAAACATCCTCCTGTTTGTTCTCTTTGCTTATTTGCCAAATATTTTTTATCACTCATAAAGCTTCGGCAGC
Organism: uncultured Armatimonadota bacterium; assembly: GCA_937875395.1. Lineage (GTDB taxonomy): Bacteria > Armatimonadota > UBA5829 > DTJY01 > DTJY01 > CALNCU01. The sequence continues at coordinate 3,654 of CALNCU010000221.1, forward strand.
GGCGTGCTTTGCACTCTGCGACCGAAGCATCTCTTCGGGGGTTTTGCCGACCTTCGCTTCAGCAGCGGCGGCTCCGGCTCTGCGACCGAAGCATCTTCTTGGGGATTGTCCCCTTGCTTTGGCTTGTGAGCCGAAGCATCCTGAATCTAGAACGGGTTGTTCTTCAGGCGGTAGAGCATCTCCCCGGCCTTTTCTACGTAGAGGATTCCCTGGTCTTCCTTCCCTATGTAATCCTCCACTTTTATATCTGCCGGGTTCATGTAGCCCAGGTTTACTTTGCGGCAGCGTTCCTCCGGGATTCCCGTTGCCAGAATTACATCTACTCTGGGCTTCTCTATACCGTTCTCGTATTTTCCTATGCCGCGCACGTGTGTTGAGTGGGCAACCACTCCCCACGGGTAGTCCTTGAACCTGTCCCACTGCTTTATAAAGTAATCGCGGGTATGGTAGCCTATTTCATCCAGAATCTTGCCGTGGGTGTAAGAGATTTCTGTAATATGTGGCCCGTAGATTATAAGCTTGCCGCCATCCGCCACCACGGGTTCCAGCTTGTACATGCACTTGCCGCCCGTCCACAGATCATCATACATTGCGGGTGCGCATGAGAGCACCGTATGGAAGGGATGATCCTTGTAGGTGATGTGCACCTTGTCAGAAAGAGCCGCCGCGCTTGACCAGGCGTCTTCCGGCGTGCCGTAGTAGAGCCCTGCCAAATCCTGGCCCTTGACCACCATGGCAAAGCAGCTCCGCTCCACAGGGATGTGGGATGCCGCCTCGTCCACAACGGCCCTCACCGGGGTGTACTTGGTCCCTATTATCTTGGGATTGGTAATTA
>CALNCU010000222.1 GCA_937875395.1 uncultured Armatimonadota bacterium
ATGAGAGCAGCAGCGGGGATATATTCCCCCCCTGAGACCGGTAGAACAGGGTGGCCCTGTGCTTGTGTATGGTGTCCAGAATACTTAGCGGGAGGGCAAACCATTCTGTCTGCCTGGCTTTTACAAGTGCCGCGGGCGGCAGAAGCGGAGAGAGGGGCCGGTATCTTCTTGGAACGGGCCAGTGGTCTCTGTGTATAAGGTACGTATATACCCTGCAGTTCCCGGCAAACTCCTCTCCGCGGGCGGCAAGTTCGCTTAAGGCAAAGCTTGTAAAGGTACCCGTGGGCCAGTGATCTACATGAACATCGTTTGTATCCAGGGTAACCACCACATCCGGCTTATAGGCAAGCAGCACGGTTTCAACATCTTTAAGAAGAGACTCTCCGCAGTAGACGGCTTTGCGCGTCAGGGAGTTTGAGTAAGGGGAACGCGTGCTGCGGGTTCGGCGGGAACGCACGGGGGCGTTCGGCAGCCAGTGGGCAGGGAGCCACATTTGGTTCAGATACTGGTTGGGGTATCCCAGAAAGGTGATGTTTTCGGCAGGAATCCCCAGGTACTTCATTGCAGTAATGGTCTCCCTCTGCCGCATGTATCCCAGGCGGATAAACTGCTCCGGCCCGGTTTTAAGTGTCTCTTCAAACAGTATGACAGAGAGTTCCGGGTACTCTCCGTTGGTCATAAGTACCAGCTTAACCTCCGCATCGGCAGAGATGGCCTGCTGAATAAGGCCCGCGCACCCAAGAGTTTCATCATCTTCATGCGGCGCAAAGATTAGAATCTTGGTACCTTTTTCTATGGGCGGCAGATCTTTAAGGGTCACCTCCTCCCGCAGATTCAAATTATAAAGGGAACGTTCAAGGACAACCCACCGCACAAATGAGATAAGAGCCGCCAGTGCAACCAGGTATATTATAAATTTAATCAGCTTGCGCCTTCTAACAGTCATACGTTATCCTTCAGCATAATCAGCCAATCCCCCTGGGTATCATGCGTGCGCCCTTTAGCCTTAAAACCAAACTTTTCATAAAGATGCACCGCCGGGGCGTTCTCCGGCCGCACCTCCAGGCGCACCTGCTTTATTTTAAGGGATTTAAGATAGTTTAGTCCAGTCAAAAGGAGTTTGGATCCTATGTGCCGCCCCTGGTACTCCGGGTCTACGGCAATAGAGAGGATGCGCGCATTGCATGCACTCTCCTTCCGCCTGGATTCTGCAAGGAGCTGCATCCAGTTTTTGATTGCAATTCTAACCGGCCTTAACCCCAGGTTATATCTCCCCATGACCCATTTAAGGAATATTCGGAAGATGTGGCCGTGCAAAACGGCTGTGCGGGGGATTCTTTCAAAGCATGCGGGGGCAAAGATATATCCGGCCGCCCGCCCATCTATCTCCGCTGCAAAAAATGCCCCTGGTTCGGAATCCAGGCAGATAGCAAAGATATCTGCAAGCAGTAATGGAGCTATGGGGTGCCCTACGTAGTGGTTGATGCTCTCCGGGAACGCCGCCATAAATATCTCTGCAATCCTTATAAGATCGGCTTTTGTAGCGTTTCTGTATATAATTTCTTCCGGCATAACGGTACTTTCTTTTGTAATGTTAATATTCACCAAGGGGTTATGCGGAGCGGATGTAGGCGCCTCCGGGCACACGGCGGATAAGGCCCAGCATCTCAAGCATGGTGAGCTGGCTTGTTGCAAGCGCGGGGGAGAGCTTGCATTCAGCTATAATGGTATCTACGGGTTTGGGGTCAAGGCTTAATGAATGTATTATAATTGCCTGGTCCGGTGTAAGGTTAAGGGGAGCTTCTTCCTGGTAAGATGCGGTTTTTTTAGCGTTTATTTCCAGCTCTTCAAGAATATCTTCTACTTTTTCTACAAGCTTTGCGCCGTCGCGGATAAGCTGGTGGGGGCCTTCGCTTGTTGGGTGCCCGGCAGACCCGGGTACGGCCCACACATCGCGCCCCTGATCTGCAGCTGTGTTTGCGGTAATCATGGCTCCGCCCGTGCGTCTGCTTTCAACTACAAGCACGCCCATGGAGAGCCCGCTTACCAGACGGTTTCTAACCGGGAACCTCCAGCCTTCCGGGGGCGTTCCCGGCAGGAACTCCGATACAACAGCCCCGTTTTCTGAGATTTCGTCCAGAAGCTTGCTGTTTTCCTTGGGGTAGGGGACGTCCAGCCCGGTGCCTAGGACTGCAATAGTCCGTCCGCCTGCAATGAGCGCTCCTCTATGGGCGGCGGTATCTATGCCTCTGGCGCCGCCGCTTACAACTGTAATGCGGTGTTCTGCAAGCGACCGGCATATCTTAATGCAGGTGGCCTTGCCGTATTCTGATGCCAGCCGGGTGCCTATAACCGCCACGCCAAAACGGTCGTCCCGGCGTATCTCTCCGCGCACAAAGAGCACGGCGGGCGGATCGTAGATGTTGATCAGATTTTGCGGGTAGCGGGGATTGTTAAAAGCTATAACATCGGCGCCCAGCCTGTCCAGCGCGCGCAGGTAACCATCTACCGGCATTGTTGCTATCTGCCTGATTTTTTTTACTGCATCCGGCTTAAGCCTGGCTTTTTCTATAAGAGCGCTTTCGCTTGCAGAGAAGAGCCGCTGCGGGCTTCCGAAGCATTTTACAAGCGCTACAGCTCTTCTGGGCGATTCCAGGCGTGCCAGGCGTATCCACCATTTTACCTCTGCAGAATCTATGGCTGATGGCGTAGGTGTATAATTTATTGTTGCTGCTTCGGCCATAACCTGCCCTCCTGCAAGCCATGCAGACGCCTTTCCAACTATTTGCAAAAAGTTTAGCAGAATACTGTAAACATGTCAATATATTTATCCACCTAAAGAGTAAGGTTGCATCAAATTTAGCCATATAAAAGGGCCGCCGGATTTTTGGCGACCCCTTCTGATTTTGTATTTGGAATTGTTGGGAGTATTGGTTGAATATTAGGGAAAAGCCGGTACCGCCGGTACAGGGGCGGCTTGAGGGGCTCTTCTTGTTCGCCTGCCGCTTATTGCCGGGGCGCGGATGCCCATCTCTGCTTCCATCCCAGGCATTATTCCTGTTTCTTCGCCCTGTGCGGAAGGGGTTATTTTTGCGGGCTGAATTCTGCTGTCTGCAAAGAAGCTCCACTTCTGTTCGGCTTTGTTTCCCATCCAGTCCGTAGCGGTTACGGTTACGGTGTGCAGGCCGTCTGAAAGCGGTTTTGCGTTTTCATCTGCCGGGAGGGTATACCAGATTATGCCTCGTTCTGGAAGCTGATCAAAATCTACCTTGTTGCCATCCAGGGTCATGGCTATGCTCTCCGGCTTGATGCCCGCTCCGGGGTCAACAACGGTTGCTATTATATCCATGGGCGGAGCTGCCGGCACGATTCCGCTTCTTTTGGGCCAGACGGGGCTTATCTGCGGCGCGGAGGAATCTCCGGCATCTCCGCGGAAGGCGTAGACGCTGCCATCGTCCGCCACTGCAAAGAGTGTTCCGTGCGAGACCGCCGGGGGGGAACTAAAATCTACGGTCTCCGGCTTTGCAGGGTCCGGCAGGGCGGGAGCAACTATATTTTTCCACTTTACTTCCCCGGTCTGTGCGTCTATGGCAATTATTAGCCCATTCTTTCCAACTATCACCACGGTATCATTTACAATCACCGGAGAGGCGGTTACCGGCGAGCCTATATTAAACGGTTTGTTCCATTTCCGTTCCCCATTAAGGCCTATGGTGTATAGCTGGTTATCCGTGCTCATAAAATAGAGCGCATCCGTGCCTGCGGCGGGGATGGATGCCACATCGCACGGCAGTTCGCATGACCAGGCGATGGATCCTCCAAGCCCCCTGTAAGCGTATATTCTGTTTACGGATGCCAGGTAGACCGTGCTTCCCAGCGCCAGCGGGGTATCGTTTCTGCGGGTGATGCCTATTTTGGCGGTCCACATTATGCTGCCGTCGGCAACGGAGGCGGCATAGAGGTTTGAATCGTTTGATAGAAAGTAGACGTTTCCGCCGCCGGTTGAGGGTGGGGAGCTTATATCGTCCTGGGTACGGAAGGCGCCGCCCCATTTGAACCCGCCTGTGCGGGCATCTATGGCATAGAGGCTGTTATCATCCGAGCCGAAGTAGACTGTGCCTGCATCCACTACAGGGGAAGAGTTGATTGCGCCTTTGGCGGCAAAAGTCCATGCCTGCTGGCCTTTATCTTTTGTTACGGCGTAGAGCTTTCCGCTGGCCGACCCAAAATATACAAGATCATCTCCAACTGCGGGAGAGGTTCTTAGGGCTGAATCAAGAGGGGCGGCCGCCGGGTAGCGCCACTTTATGGTGCCGGAGGATGCATCAAGGGCGTAGAGCCGGCCTCCGGTAATAACATACAGCACGCCGTCTGCCACCACGGGGGAGGCAGGGTTATCCGGCGTGCCCTCAAGTGTGTTCTTCCAGATAAGCTTTAAGGGGAATGATATGCGTTCGCCTGTAAAACCGGTGTGCCCTGCATTGCCTTTGTACATTTTCCAGTCTTTTGGCCCGGTGTCTTTTGCGGCCTGAGATCTGGCGGCAGAGAGGAGCAGGCTCTCAAGCTGCGCCTGCGCAACCATGGGAGCCAGTAACAAAGAGAGTATGAGTGCACCAGCAAGTAGTAGGTTATGCCATCTTCTGCACATTATATATCTCCCTCACAAAGGCTATAGTTGCAGTATATCGCAATAATAAAACAGCGTCAACTTTTATAAAGCAGGGGGTGTATTCCTTAAGGCAGCGGCATTTAGACGCTACCCGGATAGCTTGTAAGGTGGTTGGGGTGCGGATAAGCAGAGGCGCAGCACAAGAAAAGTACTGCGCCTCTTGCTAAACATAACCGCTTTTGGGGTTCTACCCAAAGATTATTCGGCTGATTCCTCGCGGGTTACTTTATCCCTGCGAAGGCATTTGCCGCATCGCCAGTCTATATCTACCTTCTCATACATTGCGGGGACGTTTCTAAGCGGGGCGCCGCAAATCCCGCAGACAATTTTGTTGCTGTAGTTGGTAGAGATGTACTGGTCGCGCCCTGCCTTTGGCGCTGCATCATCCTGCTCAAATTCCGTCACGGTAATCCTCCGCTTTTATTTCTGCCAGTTATTATACCACTATGCCTGCCCGGTAAACAACAGTCTGGCACGCTATTTCTTTTTACGACTTTAAGATGTTGTTTGTTGCTGCTCTTTTATAAATCAGTGCTTGTAAAAATTCTACGCTCTCTGCCTTAGCAGGCACTGTAGGTTATATCTCTTTCTGTAATATTGATAGCCGGTTAGAGATCATCGCCCCTGAAGCCATCGTTGTAAACAGCCAAATACCGGGTTCGCTTCGAGTTTTTTATGTACTCTGCAGATGCGATGTAGCTGTGTTTATTGCGCCTATCCTTGTAACAGATGAAGATATCGGCCTGGTATCAATCATCATCTCAGAAAGTTGCTCAAACGTCGTGAAGTATGCCTGCAATGGTCGAAAAATCTACACCATCTCCATGCAATACTGTGCGGAGCGAGCGGTAGTAGGAATCTCCGACACCGGGCGTGGCTACATTGCGGAGAACTTTACAGTATCACCCCGGGACAGATCGGCGGATATGGGTTCTCCCTAATACGTAAATCCGCCAGTTCCCTTCGTATAAAAAGCACACCGGACTTTCTTCCTCGCGGATATCTCAAAAATAATAGATTACCAGAGCTCTTTTAAAAGCTTTATCATGTACTTGAAGTTTTCAAACGGAACATCAGGTGGGACTGCATGATCTACAGCAGGTATCCATCCTCCTCTGGCATAGAGTTCTATGGTTTTTGCCGTGACCTCACAATCTACTTCTTTTTTACCGTTGCTGAGGCGACGTTTGTCTATGCCGCCAAGGAACCTGAACTCGGGGTACTTGCGGGCATATTCCACTATATTCTGTTCAGAGGCTATCTCAACAGGGCTGCAGCCTTCTATACCTGATTCAATCCAAAGAGGGATGAGCTCTGATATATGGCCGTCACAATCCACAAATACCTTATCTGCACAGGTTCTTTTTGCTTCCTGAACAAGTTCTTTGTACCTTGGCACAAACTTTTCTTTGACTGTTGCGGGCGAGACCATGGATGCTGTTTTATACGCCATATCCTCATTTATCATCAGGTTATCTATCCTGGTGCCGGCAAGGTGCTTCCGTATCAACCGTACATTGAAATCCAGGATGAAATCGAGCATCTCGTCAATCAAATCTGGCATATCATAGAAGGCCATTGAAAGTTTTTCAAAGCCAAACCATTGCCTCATTGTCCAGTAGAATCCCTGGATTGTGAGCATGTAAGGATATGCAGAAGTATGAGTCCGCCGGACTGCTTTGTCAAAATCACTGCCTCTGCGTCCCATATCATCAGGGTTGTACCGTTCTTTCATTTTGATGAAGTCATTGCAGTTTTTCACAGGGAATTTCAACCACTTTCTGGTGACAAAGCCGCTGCCCTGCGCATCTATTCCATCTGTTCTAAGTGCGCCTTCCTCATCGTAGTATGTGACATGGCCGTCTTTTTCCTCAACTACGATCTTCTCAAACTGCGGATAGTGGGATGTTGCAAGAGGCAGGCTTTCGAACCAGCTATAGTTAAGCAATTCTTCAGTCCTAATCTCTTTAGGATGTCCCTGTTTTAGCCACTCATCCATTGTTGCCTTCCGAATGGGGAACGTCCATATGAACGGTTTGTCCGGGTGCTCAAAATTCATTATTGCGCTGTAACGTTCTCTTGGTGTCATGGTTTTCTCCTCCCACAACGAATACTTAGAGTGCATTTCAAAACCCGTGCTGAATAAAGTTCCAGCAGATAAGAGCATAACCTACTATAATACGGTTTGCAACGGGCTGGTACTTCATTGCGAACCACGTGTCTCCATGAAGCCTTCCGTTACGCAATATAGCCGCCTGTGGATGCTGAGCATCCAAGGAGAGTGTTATAGAGCTATTTCCTTATACGTTTCTTTACAGGGGTAACCATATTGATAAAGAACCCTGCCTTCCGCCGGGATTCCGATCATTGAGTATTCGGTATGGCTTAAATCTTTGCCTCCATGACGGCAGATGGAATATTCGCCGTGATACGTAAGGATATGTTGCATATGCTCAAGGCTTCCATCTGCCTGCTGTAATTCGTTCTGCAGATAGTCGTTCCTGCCAATAGAATTTTTGAGCCCTGCTTCCGTTCGCATAGTCACATCTTTAAGAGCCGGCAACTGATAGTGGTTTACGCAATCCATACCGGCATCACCCGGCTCCGGCCATCTTATCTGGGTTAGCGGGCAGCAGATTTCACCGGAAAACATCCGTCCGTCTTTGTCCACGGTAACCTGGGAGAACCCCTTGCCGTAGAGCGGCAGGGATGTAATATGCCGCGCATAATCAATTGCGCTTTTGGCCTCAAGCATACCCTGGTAAAGCCAGTGAAGTGCAGAGACATTGTAGGGGCTTTGCGCAAACCGGCTGCCCACCGATGAATGCCCCACGGCCACACCTTCGGCATTTATCATATCACCGCCGGAGAGCCAGCCGCAAAATGTGAAACAGATGGCAGGCACCCCATCATCAGGATATATCTTAAGAGCGCATACAGGCCGTCTATCTTCACCTGGAGGACAACCTCCATCGTTATTCTTGCCCCAGAGCGGGCCATTGGTACCGCCTGTCATAATTACGTTGCTGCATTCTTCCTCAAAGGTTAATGAGGCTACTCCTACAGGCAGGTTCAAGGCATATATTTCATCGGGTGGAAGGTTGGCGCCCTTTGCCATTCCATCCAACTGCTCCATTATCCGCGGGATGTATTTTCTGTTGGTCCGAATGAATTGTCCTATCTGAGGATGCAGTCTCTCCCAGTAAGGGCGGACAAATCTTTCAATATGAAAGGCTATCTCCGAGCGCAAGGCCTCTCCCATGGCCTCACCTATCTCCCGGTGAGTGCCCCTGCATTCAACCACCTTCATGGTAAAAAATCCCTTCTTGGTTATTTGCCTGAAGTGCTACCCCGCGCTACCAGCGATACAGGCACATTGTCATAAACCGGCGCATCAGGCCTATCCTGCAGCAACCTCAATAAGACTTCCAGCGATTTACTGGCAAGTAAGCTATTGCCGGTATCAATGCTTGATAAAGCGGGCGTTGTATATAAACAAATTTCACTGTTATCACAACCAACTATAGCCATATCATCAGGGATGCTCAGCCCGGCATCATTAGATTGCGTAAGCAGTGCCACGCCTAATTGGTCGTTTGAGCAGAAGACTCCATCAGGCAATGGTCTTATATGCAGGAAATCCCGCGCCAGCGCTCTCCCCTGTTGGAAATCCGTGGCGTACGCTTCGCCCGTGAATATCAGCGGCTCCGGCAGCCCGGCCTTCTCACAGCCCGCAACAAAACCCCTGGCCCTGCTTGATTGCGCCGTGCCTCCAAAGAATGCCAATCTTCTCCGCCCAATTTCTACCAGATGTTGTGCGGCAAGTTCTCCTGCAGTCCGGCCGTCAAAATAGACGGTGGAGACACCCGGTGTAGGGGCACTTGCACGGTGCAGTATTACCAGATTGTAAGGATGCGCCATGTACTTCCTGTATCTATCTATGCTTCCAGCTATGGTAGACACGGCAATAATACCGTCAACCCTGCCGTCACGTGCCTGCTCCAGATACTGCTCTTCAAGCAAGGGGTTGCATTCTGTAATATACGGTGTTATCTCCAAATGCCTTTTGTGTGCTTCTTTTTCCAGAAAGCTCAGAATCTCAACCGCATATGGAGCAAGAACATGTATGATAACTCCAATGTTATCGCTCCTTCCGGTAAAGAGTTCCTTGGCGCTCTTTGCCGCCACGTATCCCAGCTCAGAGGCTATCTTCAAAATTCTCTCTCTGGTCTCCTGGCTCACTCCTATATTGGTGTTCTCACGATTCTTCAGAACCGTGTAGACTACCGGCTTGGAGACGTTGGCCAGCCGGGCTATATCTGTAAGACTTGTTCTTTTCACCGTGTAATTGCTCATGTTCTTAACTCTTTATCTCTCTACCATCGCCGAAACTTCTACCGGCTGCATCTTGCACCGGCCCTCAACAAGGTCAATATACTTGGCAGCGGCCATTATGTAGAATATTGTTCCTAAATCTCGTATATGGTAAGGCGACCGGTCGGTGCCGTCGGGGGGCAGCACTCTCTCCAGAATCGCTCCCCTGAGATTAATATCTTCCGTGTCCGTAAACTGCATTCTTCTGCAGAATGAAATGGCCTTCTCTGCTGCCTGAAGCCATTTGGGATCGTCAGTATGTTTAAACAATTCCATGAACAGTATGGCAGCGCAGGCGGAACCTGATGTGGCATGTCCAAAGCTTTCCGTTTTAAGGCAGCCTGTACCTGCATCCAGATAAAGCCCCCTTATCCAGCCACCGTCACTGCGCATGGCAGAGAGGCAGAACTCCCCAGAGGCAATGGCAACATCCAGAAACTCTTTTCTGCCAGTAAATGCATAAGTGTCTATTAACGGCAGAGACCACCAATAGGTGTGCCGGGGATGGAAGCAGCCAGCTTTTGCATTACAGGGCGCATAATCCGCCCAGTTGCCAGGGGGATTCTGCTCTTTTACAAGCGCCTCCGCCACAGCCATATGAACATCCAGAAACTTCTGATCATGGGTTTTAATATAGAGCTTAAGCCAAATGCCGTCATCTAAAAGCGGACGCCCACCTATATCATTTTTGGTTGTATACGGGTTAGGCAGCAAAGCTGAGTGAATTTCCGGGTTGTAAACATCCCTGAAATGTCCTGTTCCCGGCATGTACAGCCTGTCTACCATTAACTCTCCGGCTGCAATTATGCGCTGCCAGAGGTCTTCTGAATCTTCCCTCTCTGCCTGCAGTATTAGGCCGTCCATACATTCAAGAATAGCGGAAGTATTAGGCATATCAGAAAAATCCTCATATGCCGTTATCAATCCGTGATCCGGCGAAGATTTATCCCAAACCTGGTTGGCAGTTATAAAATCTACGCCATCAGATGCAGCCTTGAGATACTTCATCTCGCCCAACAAATCAGATGCTGTCAACAGGGCCTTGATTGCTTGGCCCGTATGCCATACCGGACAGAAAAAGTCCCAGCTTTTATCTGCCACGCTGTATTCGCCGCGCATGGCGCCTGCCCAGGATGCGTATTTAAAGTCCAAGCTGTTCTTTTCTATAGTAAGCGTATTGTCCTTCACTTGCGCTGTATCAACCAGCCAATCACAAGCCAGCAATGCGCTTTTGCAAAGATCGCTCTTATCCGGCATAAAAGTTATACTCCTGTTGATTTTCTTGCCGCCACAGACAGATGATACTGCAAAAATGGTGATACTGCCATATTGTTTTAGCCTGTTATCCTATATATGAACGGATTCTATCCATTTTTGTCTTGCGATTTTGGTATAGCAAACAGTATGCCTTAGCAAAGAAGAAATGCTCTCTTAACTTGTATTATACAGTATAATTAACCGATGTCAAGCTTTTAACGCAGTATTTTCAGGGGGAAACCTTAAAGGAGAAATTCTTGCGCCATCTCTTTTGTATTGGACATGGATTTTAGAAGCTCTCTGCATCCAAACTGGAGGAGTTCCTTCATGTTTACCACGTCTTCCTTATTATAGAGCAGGATTCGTTCCAGGGCGTCCCGGCTGCCCCTTCTCCACTCATGCCATAGGCGCACTGCATCCAGTCCGTCCATCCCCTCTGCCTCCGGACACCGGCATATTCCAAGCTGATGCTCTATCTTTTTAAGTCCGCCGGAGAGCCCTACTCTCTTTAAAAGGAAGCAAAGGTCTACGTGCAGGGCATCTATGGGGGTTTGGGGGAATGTGCGCCGGATGAATGGCAGGTCAAAACCGGTGCCGAAGAAGGTTACGTATACCTTGAACCGGGATATTGCCTCCGGAAACTCTTCAAGGTTTATGCCGCGCACAAAGGTTTGCATCTCCGTTCCGTCGTAGAGGCCTATAACGGTGATGTAATCTTCATGGGAGCACCCGCTTGTCTCTATATCCAGATAGGCGACCTCATCTCCAAACTCGCTGAGCGCCCGCCAGTG
>CALNCU010000223.1 GCA_937875395.1 uncultured Armatimonadota bacterium
CGGGCGCCGTCATGTAGGAGTACCTTATTACGGCGAGCGCAATAATGGGGATGCATGACAGGGCTGCTCCAGCCAGCTTCCAGTTGGTTGTTATGCAGACGGCGAGTATGCCTGTAACAATTGTGCTGTTTACCACAATATTCAGCAAACCTACGCCAAGGAAGCTGTTCAGCGCCTCTATATCAGATGTGGTGCGGGATATAAGCTGCCCTGTCTCCGCCGTGTCATGGTAGGTGAAGGAGAGCCTTTGGATATGATCAAAGAGCCTGTTTCGGATATCGTATATTGTGGCCTGCGCCATTCTGAAGGAGAAGTAGTTGCGCAGAATGTTAAGCATGCCTCTTGCGGCAAAGAGCGCCAGTATTCCTATGGCAAAATAAGGCAGCAGATGGTACTGCCCCTGCACCAGCCCACGGTCAATAATAAGCTTTTGAAACTGCGGCCAGAGTACCTGTATGCCGGCTGTGGCAAGCATACAGATTAGCGCGGCAATTCCAAGTATCCAGTATTTACGAGCATGTAACAGAACCCAGAATAATGAACTCATAGCAATCAGGCAGAGAGCCGCCGTACCGGTATCAGGTGCCGGTGGACATCATCTTAATACCCTGTCTTATCCATTGCCACCCGGCCTTTGCAATTATTAGGAACGGGCCAATGATCAATCCAATCAACAAGTATTCGCGAAATCCGTATCCGTTAGGCCTCTGGGGAGAGTTTGGCGGGTCTACCACTACAAATTGAGGGCCGCGGCTGCGCGCTATCCACTCTGCCTTTACATGCTCTGAACGCACCTGGCTCAGACGCAGGCGTTCATCCCGCAGGTTGGATTGCAGTTGCAGGTACTTTGATTGCGCTGCAGGCAGAACGGCAAGCTTTGCCCTTACTTCTCTCTCTGCCTTCCTAAGCCCTTTTGCTTTTGCCTCAGATGTTACGGCGGCAATTACCGCATCTCTGGTAAAGGGGGATGCGCCGCTTTTTATACCGTCAAACTGCCGGGATACTTCTTCCTTTACCTTTCTTCTGGCTACGTCTGCGGCCTGCTGCGCCTGAACAACCTCCGGGCGCTTATCCGTATATTTAAGCTTTAATGAGGCTAGTTCTGATTCCTTGTTCACCATCTGCTGGTAGAGTATGTTGAGCAGGGCTTTGTCACTGCCGGTTGGGTCTTGGGCGGTCTTGAGCATCTTTCTGCCCACGCTGCCCATCTCTTTTGCGTTAGTCCTGTCTGCCGCGGCCTGTAACTCTGCGTTAATTAAATCCTTCTGGATAGTTTCGTAGATTTGAGAGAATGTTTGAAGCTCCGTATCAGAAGGCACGCCGTTGTGGGCGCGCTGAAACTTCACAAGTTCTGCCTCTGCCTTCTGGTAGTCCTTCTGCGCTTGTGCCAGCCCTTCTCTTAATAAACGCAGGTTCCTTTCTACCGGGTTTAAGCTAAGTTCTTCAACAGAGGCGGTAAGCATGTCTATGGCAGATGATACCACCTGTCTTGACCGCTCCGGGGATCTGTCCGTGTAGTATATAAGCAGATCTCCGCTTGTTCCTGCCTTGCAGATGAACCTGCGCTGGAACCTGTCTATGCATCTATCCATGGGAAGGTGCCATATTTTATTCAGGTTGTGTTCTTCTATCATCTTCACCACGGATTTGCGGCTTTTTAAGATAAGCCCCGCCGTCCCCGGACTGGTTCCCGGCTGCGGAACGGAGAGCACGCCCTGAAAGAGCGGCAAGGACGGCTGATCCGTGGATGTGCCCGCGCCCGGGGCGGATGGGGGAGAGGATATCCCCTGGTTCTTATCCGTGGGCGAGTTTATGGTGCCCGCAGAGCCGGACGACCCCGGGAAGAGCAGGGATGCAGATGATGTGTACGATTTTGGGATGACCAGCCAGGCAAGGCTGAACGCCACCCCTCCAATAACGGATGCTTTAATAAATTGCTTGGCTGTATGTGTAATCCGGTAAAAAGGCATTTTGCACTCCGATTTCTTGGCAGACCTTGGTTAAGCCGGCCCCTTACTTGAATCCTCTAAAGACCCATGTTATGCCCAGCAGGCTTGTGATGGTATCAAAGAGAGAACGCTGCCTTGGTGGCTGTATTACCTGGTGCTGTGACGCCATAACTATAACGTCTCCTGGGTTTACAGCCGATACTCTGTTCAGGGGTTTCACGTCGCCGGAGATGGATATAACCACCGCGCGGTTGAAATCTGCATCCGGCGCGCCTCCGCCTGCCCGCTGGATATAGTCGTTTGTGGAGTATCCGGGCACGTAGAAGATGGGGCCCGGCGATTGGACTGCGCCCAGCACCTGCACAACTTCGCTCTGGCGCGGCACCTCTATAACGTCTCCATCCCACATTCGGACGCTGCCTATGTGTTTCAGGTACGATTCTTTATCTTCCAGGCTGAAGGCAATGCGGTTGTTTGCGGGCATCTGTTTAAGCCGCCTTGGAGAGACAAGGAGCAGGGCATCGCCCATACCCAGATTGGCATCCGTTGTCCCAGCAACCAGGCTTTCTACGCCCGATGCGGTTAGGAGCATGGCATTTGGTTTCTCTGATACCGGTGGAAGAAGCTGATCCATGGTGCTAAGCACCGTCCCAAGCTGTTCCCGCGCCGCGGCAGAGATTAGCTGGTCTTTCTTCCGTGATAGAGATATGCCAAACGGGTCTGCATTTTCTGAGAGCCCTCCCGCTCTCTCCATAAGGGATTTAAGAGTCTCTCCCTCATACAGCAGGGCATATACCCCCGGACGCTTAAACTGCCCCTTAAGCTCTACCTTCATTGGGGTTGTAAGCTTATTCTCCCGCCTGGGAATGGATAAGAGCATCCCCGGCAATACAGGTTCATCGCGCCGCGCCCCGTCTATTGCCTCTGCAAGCGTGTAGATTGTTACGTTGGCCCGCATCTTTGATTCCAAATCTGAAACGGGGGTTGCAACCTCTACGGTGCCTGCCGCC
>CALNCU010000224.1 GCA_937875395.1 uncultured Armatimonadota bacterium
GATCCGTCCCAGCACTCCGGAGTCTATAACCTTGCGAACTTGCTCAAAGTAGGGGGCAAACCGGCTCTGCTGATAGATTGCAAAGAGCTTTCCGGTCTCCCTTGATTTGGCGATCAGCTTATCTACATCTGCAACATACCGGGCAAGTGGCTTCTCGCAGAGCAGGTTGTGCCCGGCTTCCAGTACTTCAAGGCTCACCGGAACGTGAAGGTGGCTCGGCGAGGCATTTACGACGATGTCCAGATCCTGCCGCTGGAGCATTTCATGGTAATCCATGTAGCCATCGCACTCCAGAATGTTCCTCACATAATCCAGGCGTGCGGCATCCGGCTCGCAGACGGCGGCAATCTTGAACCTGCCGGGCATGTTTTTCAGCAGATGCGCATGTATATCAAAACCGCTCCGCCCCTGCCCTATTATTCCTACGTTCAGTCTCTTCACTGTTATCCTCCCGTTTTATTCCGCCAAAAATAAGCAAAGGTCGGCTATATCCTCTGCCAGTTTCTTATCAGTAGTGGTGCCCTTGGGTTTAACACAGTAGCCTCCATAGAAGTCTTCTATGCTGAACCATCCATCATACCCTCTTTTGCGCAGCAGCCTGACTATCTCTTTCCAGTCTATCATGCCCTGCCGGAAGGGGACGTATTCGAATCCCCAGCCTGCCTCCGACCGGTTTATGACGGAATTCTTTACATGAACATGGGCTAGATACTGTCCAAGAAGATCCAGGGAGAGGGCCGGAGATTCTCCTCCCTCAACAAGCTGATTCGCAGGGTCCCAGATTACTCCTACACGCTCAGGATCAAAGCCTTCAACAAACCTCCTGGCAAGGGCGCCTGATGGGGTTATGTTGCCTTGATGTGTCTCAACAAGGAGCTTGACGCCAAGTTTACCGGTACGATCTACCAGCCTTGACAGGCATTCTCTGGATTGGGTAAAGAGTTTATCGTATCCTACATCTTCGCAATACATAAACTGTTTTGAGGCCAGTCGAACCATCTTACATCCAAGCATGGAAGCGAAACGGCAGAGTTCCAATTGCTTCTCCTCATCCACCATAACAGAAGCAATATTTATAACCGGAAGCGAATATTTTTCTACCAGTCCGGCTATATTTGGTACGCTCTCTTCCAGTTCATCCAGACCTACATGCCACTGGCGGCTTGTATTCCAAAGCGCCTTGGGATACCCAACTCCAATCTCTATGCCGGTGTACCCCAGCGCAGAGAGTAATTCAAACGCCTCATCCAAACGGTAATCCGGCATCATGGGTGTTAAGCAAGCGATTTTCATATGTGACCCTTCCTCTAAGCATGCATATTTGTAGGCGAATTATCTGTTTCTTATGTTCAACCAACAGGCGCAAGTGATGCGAGATACTCAACCGGCGCAGTCTGACCCCTATCTGCTGCCTCCGAAAACTCCACCACCTCGACGCCATACGGTTCCAGCTCTATGCTTCCACCAATACAAGTATCAAGCAGGGCATTTGCACCCGGCGGCAGTGGAACAGTTCGATTTTCAGATGAGTGGTTCAGCAGGAACACTACTCTTCCGCGAGGGCCGGTGCGTTCTACTACCTCTACATCCTCCGGGGCTGTGACTGCGGCGAATATATTATGCTCCCGGCATATCCGCTCTGCGAATGCCTTGTAGAATTCGCCGTCGCCCAGGAAGCCTATGTATGCCGCCCAGCCTCGTCCAAAACGGTTTATGGTTATGGCGGCGCTTCCGGCGTAGCTTTTGTGCTTGTATTCCGCTAGTATTTCTGCGCCCTCCGGTTCAAGGATATCGCACCACACACCTGCCTTATAGCTCTCCTGCGATGGCTGCAGTGTCACCTGGTTATGCTCTCCGGTTCGGAAGGAGTCGTATTCTCTTACTTTGATGCCGAATACTTTTTGCATTCCGCCAAGGAGCCCTTCTCCTGGCACGGTGTTGTTCTCATCTTTGACGAGTGATCTGAAGGTTGAGATAAGGTTGCCTCCCTGCTCTACGTAGGCAGCCAGTTTTTGTTCTATCTTCTGCCCGCCTATGAAAAGGCTGGGGGTGATTATGGCTTCGTATTTGGTAAAGTCCTCATCCGGGCCTATTACATCTACTGGTATGTGCCGGGCATGGAAGGCTCTGTAGTAGCAGAGTATATGGTCTATGTAGTTATAGTCTCTGTTATGCGGGTCTATGTCCAGCGCCCACTTGCTATCGTGGGTGAAGAGGATTGCTATTTTGCTTTGTACGGATGTATCCTTTACG
>CALNCU010000225.1 GCA_937875395.1 uncultured Armatimonadota bacterium
GGGATTCACGCTGATAGAACTCCTCGTGGTTATAGCTATAATAGCTATTCTTGCATCCATACTCTTCCCTGTATTTGCAAAGGCAAGAGAGAAGGCAAAGCAAAGCAAGTGCCTTAACAACCTTAGACAGTGCGGCATGGCCTTTACCATGTATGCCCAGGATTACGATGGGATAGTTATGTATCAACCGGAATCCACCCAAAAATACAAAACCTGGTGTGATTGGTTATATTATTATGGTGGTTACATAAAGTCCCGTGATATATGCGTCTGTCCTTCCTGGAAGCCTGCTCGCTACTCCACTTCGACGCCTTACAATGTATACGGCATAAGCTATATAGGTATTAACCTTGGCAGTAAATATAATATCCCTGTTACCGACTTCGGCAAGTGCTTTAAATTATATGATATTGATAAACCGGAGCAAGCGGTACTCCTGGCCGATTCCATAGGACATGTTAGTTCCTATTCACCTACCTTCGGGCAACAAAGTTATGTATTTTCGTTCGCTAATAATGGCACCTATGTGCGTGAAGGCAGGATCCACTTGCGGCATAATGGGCTTGCTGATGCCGTTTTTATGGACGGGCATGCGGCAGCTTTGGACAAAGCAAAGATAAAGGAATGTGCATTGGCAGAGAACGCAAGTACATTTAAAGTAGAAGCTGTAGAGGAAGACGGAGTAACCATTACTCAGATAAATTAGTTGAACAGTGCTTTATCAACTATGCGTGGGCATGTATACGCATAATCTTTTACATATTCTGGAGCATTAACAATCATGACAAGCAGCGGCGCATTTCAGATGGAGGGAGTATCAACTTCCTCAGATCACAGGTTCACTCTTGAGTCACTGGCGATTCCTCACGGGGAAAAGATCACCATCCACATGACGCATCTGGCGCACTTGGACCTTATGTGGTACTGGCAGCTCCCCGATACAATAGAAATGTGCCTTGATACCATACGCTGGCATATGGAGATGCTGGAGGAACACCCGGATGCACGCTATTCCCATACCCAGGTATTTATCCTCAGACTGGTGGAGCAGATTGATCCTGACCTGTTCAAACGATTTTCTACTCTTGTAGATCAGGGCCGGATAGAGTTGGACAGCGGGCAGTGGGTTGAGCCGGACCACAACCTGCCGTGCGGAGAATCCCTTGCCCGCCAGTTCCTCTATGGCCAAAGGTACATTGAGAGCAGGTTTGGCGTGCGGGCCAAGACGCTTGTCAATTCTGACAGCTTCGGGCACTCTCGCAGCCTTCCACAGGTACTCCGGCAGGCCGGGATTGAACATGCCATAATCAAGCGTCCACGGCAGGTATATGTGGATTTGCCGGAAACACCGTTTCTCTGGCAGGGAATAGACGGCACAGTGATTCCATTTCTTAGATTTATCAACAAGGGAACCGGCTTACCTTCACTTAGCCAGTATTATAATCTGCCGCCCGGAACTACTGATCTTCAGGAAAAGGTGTGCTGTAACCTGATTGCGGGTTTCCATCACCTGTTCGGTTCCCACTGCAATTCCGATGCCGGAGGAATATCTCCGTATGTTCAACCGTGCAGCGGAGAGCAGTATGAACTTGTATACAGCACTCCCAGCGATTTCTGGAAGGCAGTAGAGGCTGAAGGCGCCGGCTTGCCGCATGTGAGCAAGCCTCTTAACTATATCTACCATGGCTGCTACACCACGCACATAGAGGAGAAGGAGCATTGTCGCCGGGCGGAAAGAGAACTCATGGAGCTTGAGGTTCTCTGGACGCATGCTGCCTTGATGGGGCACGGATACCCATTGGAACAGATAGCAGAGCTATGGCGCCGGTTATGTTTCCTGCAATTTCACGACATTCTGCCGGGAACGGGCGCCCATGAGACCCATGCAGATAGTTCGGCTCTCTACCGCGAACTCTTCTTACAGATAAACATACTCCGCCGCAAGGCACAGCTTCTACTGGACAGATACATATGCGGCGGGAAGGCGGCTCGTACAATTGCAGTTCTGAGCCCCGGTATCTCCTCATCCGCTGGAATTGCATCAGCAGATGTAGATTTGCGCACAAACAGAGAAGACCCGGAGAGCGAGTGCATTCCGGAAAGCGGCCTGCTTGAAGATGAATCAGGCGCCATAGTACCTTACCAGATAATAGATAAGCGTAAACGGCAGAGGTTTGCCCACGGAACAATGATCTTCCCGGCTCAATCTGCGCCCCCGCTGGGTATCAAATCATACCGCCTGGTGGAAGGGCCGCCCTCTTGTTCCTTTGTGCATGCGGAAGGCAATGTAATTGAGAACCAGAAACTTAAAGTGGAAATCGGTGGGCAGGGGATAGTAAGCTCCATCACCACCAAAAATGATGGGCGCGAGTGGCTTAAATCGCCTGTGAGAATAGAACTTTGGCCGGAGACGGATTATCCCGGAGATTACGGAAGCCCCATGCAAGCCTGGTTCCTTGGAGTGACGGATGAACACTATGCCGCCGAACCAGCCGTTGCTCCCGTTGTAGTGGAAAACGGCCCGGTGCGCGCTACCATTCGGGTGGAGCATAAATGGGGCGCATCCCGGTTTGTGACGGATGTGTCTCTCTACGCCGGACAGGACTATGTTGAGCTGAGGACAGAGATGGACTGGCGGGAAAGAGAAGTCCTTGCCCGCATGCGCACTGAACCGCTGATTAGCGGCAATGTAACAAGGCGTTTTGGCATTCCCTTCGGCGCTGAGACGGCATCCGGCAAAGAGCTTGAAGTACCTGCTATCGGATGGGCAGACATGGATGGAGGAGACGGAGGCGTGGCGGTGCTGAACAGGGACCGTCCGGGGCATACATTTAAGGACGGCTGCATAAGAACATCGCTTGTACGGTGTGCCACCGGCGACTGGGATACCTGCACGGACAGCGGCATTATCCGCGCAACACTACGCATCCTGCCTCACAGTGAAGGGTGGAGCGAGGCCGGTATTCCCGCCCGCGCAGAAGAATTTGCCCACGCGCCCATAGCATGGCAAAGCGAGGGGTTATCCGGCGGCCATTCGCAACTGGATGAAGCGCTTAAAATCAAGGGGGAAGGTGTTATCATATCCTGTGTAAAGGTAGCGGAGAACCGGAACGGCTATATACTTCGCCTGTATGAATCTCTAGGCAAAGAGGAGAATGCCGGGATTAGTCTTTCCGGCAAGCTTAAAGACTGTATTCCCTTCAACTCAAACCTGCTGGAGGACGAGTTGGAGCCTATCAACCTGGCGGATGGCGCCGTTAATCTGAAGTTTATGCCGTTTGAGATCAAAACAGTCCTTCTGCGGACGATTTCATCAATACAGCCGCCCAGAGATTAATTTGCTGCCATGCTGTTTTACGAATGAATTGGTGCTTGTTTTAGCCACACTGGTTGGGGTGTCCCGGAATCGCCCACGCCTGGCGGCTTGTAGTGTAATCTGGTATAGTACACGTATTCTGTTTCGCAAACGCATGGGAATTAATGCAGCTTATCACTACGCTAAAGAGTAAGATTCACCGGGCAACGGTTACGGATGCCAATGTAGATTACGTGGACAGCATAACCATAGATGAAGACCTCCCCTGCCTGTGCAGTGTGACAGACGAGCGCCGCATGGGCCGGTTGCTGGAGCACCTGCTTAATTCTAAAGAGTTCAATCGAGACGCCATGAGATAGTTGTGTAATAGACGTGAGGAAACCATGTGAAAAGAAGCAATACACAAATGAATTCAAGGCAGAAGCCGTTCGTCTTATAGAGCAAAGCGATGAAAGCATATCCCCGTTCACAAAATGCAGAGAGAATATGCGCAAAGAGAGAGGAAATGGGGGAGGATACAGGGAAACAGGCGTACCCCCGGCCACATGGTTGAAGTGTCGCGAAACGGGACTTCACGCTCAGATGTGCGCGTGAGATGAATAGAAACACCCTACAAACGAAAAAAGCGGAGACCGGGCAAAGATGCCGGTTTCCGCTTAAAAGTTGGTGGAGCAGAAGGGATTCGAACCCTCGACCTCGTCCGTGCGAGGGACGCGCTCTCCCAGCTGAGCCACTGCCCCACTTGAAAAAGATTATACCAATTTCGGCGGAAAACGTCAATATTTACGGGTTTATTATAAAACAATTCGGCGGCAGGATTTTACTCTCTGCCGCCGAAGTTTTTAGCATATGGTTATGCGCAACCTAGCCGTCGGTAAGGTTGCCGGCAAGGTATGCGTCATAGGCATACATGTCTACGTGGCCATGCCCGCTAAGGTTGAAGAGTATAGTCTTGGGCTCGCCCGTCTCCTTGGCCTTCAGCGCCTCATCTATTGCCGCCCGGATTGCATGTGAAGATTCCGGCGCGGGGATTATGCCTTCAGTTGCAATAAACTGGAGCGCTGCCTGAAAGACTGCTGTCTGCGGATAGGCTACTGCTTCTGCCAGCCCATTGTTATAGACCATGCTTACAAGCGGGGCCATTGCATGGTACCGAAGCCCGCCTGCATGGATACTAGGGGGGATGTAATCCGCCCCAAGAGTGTACATCTTAAAGAGCGGAGTCATCTGGGCCGTATCTCCAAAATCGTACTTGTACTCTCCTTTTGTGAGGGTTGGGCAGGATGCAGGCTCAACCGCTACGGCTCTTACGTTTGATTTCCCCTCAATCTTATCTTTCAGGAAGGGGAAGGCTACTCCGCCAAAGTTGCTGCCGCCGCCTACGCAGCCTATTACCACATCCGGGTAGACGCCGGCCTTCTCCATCTGTGCCTTTGCTTCCTGACCGATGATGGTCTGGTGCAATACAACGTGGTTGGTTACGCTTCCAAGCGCATACTTGGTGTTTTGGGATGTAACGGTGTCTTCCAGCGCCTCGCTTATGGCAATCCCAAGGCTGCCGGGGCAGTCCGGATCTTTTTCAAGCATTGTGTGCCCAAATTTTGTGTGTTCGCTTGGGCTTGGGTATACCGTGGCTCCCCACAGTTTTATCATGGATCTGCGGTAGGGCTTCTGTTCATAGCTGCACCGCACCATGTAGACCACGGCCTCCAGACCGTAGATATTGCATGCCAGAGAAAGGGCCGTACCCCATTGCCCGGCGCCCGTTTCTGTAGTAAGCCTTTTTATCCCGGCAATCTTGTTGTAGTAGACCTGCGGAATTGCCGTGTTGGGTTTATGGCTCCCGGCAGGGCTTGTTCCCTCATATTTGTAAAATATTTTTGCCGGAGTTCCAAGGGCCTTCTCCAGCCGTGTTGCCCGGATGAGCGGGGTGGGGCGCCACATGGAATATGCCTCTAGAACCTCTTCCGGTATGTCTATCCACCTGTCCGTAGATATCTCCTGCTCTATAATCGGGTCGCAGAATATGGCGGATAGATCGGACTGTTCCGCCGGCTGCATGGTGGCCGGGTTTAGCGGGGGAGGAGGCAATTTGCCCAGGTCTGCCACAATGTTGTACCATTTTGTGGGCATCTCGCTGGGTTCTAGAAAAAACTGGCGCTGCTCCATGTATTTTAACTCCTTAACCATAGGGTGAACACAGGTGTTATATGTGCATTAAAAAACACCTGGCGGATTTTAATTTGCCTATTCATACTATAATATCAGGGGTATGAAAGTCAACAGTAAGTTAGGTGTAAAGATGCAAGAGCAAGCAAGCCTATCGTTGCCTGTATTGGGCAATTCGCCGTTTCCTATGCTATAATGCATGCAGAAACATTTTTTAGCGGTATGGAGCCTTATCAGGTGACGGCCGGGAGGAAAACTCCCCATTCTGCTTGAATATGGCTTTATATAGAAGTTTTCCGCGCCCTTTAATATTACAGATGGTCCTTTTGCAGTAGCCTTTGTAAAACCGGAAAGAATGGAGTATTACTTTCGTGTGCGCCCAAACTAATAAACGCAAATCGGCCCACGATGAAAACATAGTAATCGAAAGATGCAAAAAAGGCGATCTATCTGCCTTCGATGAGCTTGTGCGCAGGTACGAAAAGCCTGTATACAATTTTGCCTATCGCATGGCCGGTAATTATGATGATGCCAGTGATATTGCATCAGAGGCGCTCATTAAGGTCTTTAACGCAATAGGTTCTTTCCGGGGCGAAGCCAGCTTTACTACATGGCTCTACCGCATTGTTACCAATGTCTATCTAGACCACAGAAAGCGCAGACGCGGCCGCGGGGATGTATCCCTGGATGAATACTTGGAACTGGATGAAGGCAGCGTGCCTCGCCAGGTAGTAGATACTGCGCCAACTCCCTCAGAAGAATTTGAAATCCGCGCCAGAAATGATGTCCTTATGCGTGCTGTCGGCGAATTGCCGGAATACCAGCGGATGATGGTTTTGCTCTTTCATGGACAGGGCCTTTCCTATGAAGAGATTGCAGAGATAATGTCACTGCCCATAGGAACGGTGAAATCCAGGCTTAATAGAGCCAGGCTTGCACTCAGGGAAATACTGAAGCCAACGCTGGAACTTTTCGACTAGTGCCTTCGTCGAACTTAGTGACCGGGAAGATGTACTAAGCAAGACATTTTTCATTTATCCACCTTAATCAACCGGTGCATTAATACTTTTTCAGCAGGCAACAGCCGGGCGTCGCCCTGGGTAGCTGCCGGAAACGGACTTATTATTATGATATGCGATGAAGCAAGAGACCTCTTTTCAGAGTATCTGCGGGGAGAGCTGGATTACGGCTTACAATCCGGCATTAAAGACCACCTTGACGCATGCAAGCAGTGCAGAGCCGACATTGCTCTGTTGGAGCAGACCTGGACTATGCTTGACGAGATGCCAATGGTGGACCCTCCGGCAGACCTTAGGCATAATGTGGTAGTGCAGGCTGCCCGCATTAAATTCCAGCAGGAAAACCTATTAAAGCCCAAGAGTGCGTTGCTATCCGTTATAGACCTTATTATACCGGATAAACAGCGCTGGGGTATGGCGGCTATTGCAGCAACTATTATTTTTGCACTCTTCCTTAAACTACCTCAAACAGCCATAGAACATTTTGCCGGAGGAATAAAACCGGCCATCCAATCATCAGAGAGAGTCGCCCCCATAGATAAGAACATTGCCAGTAACACCGCAAAAGACCGGAAATCTGCATGGCTAGGGCGCAGGCTAGCCAGAAACACGCTATGGGTAAGCGTTGACCGCAGACTGGGCGGCAATGACAAGATGCTTTGCAGCGTTACTCTTACGGTTAACCCGGAGGCCTTCCTTCCAAACGTAGGTACGCGCCGCATGGGCGTAAAAATGCATCTTCTGCAAAACAGCGGAGCAAAAAACAGGCGGCTGCTGACAGATGATCCCATATGGCAGGGCGCCGTTGCAGAGGGAACCCCCCTTATGGTGCCTGTAATACTTGATCGTACCGGCGGGCCGATAGACCTGCTTGTAACCTGGAACTATGGCTCCAGAGAGTACTCCCAGGTGGTCTTTATACCATCTACAGAGGCCGCCGTACCGGATAGTTCCGCCAATGCAGATATGGGCGATTGCAAAAACATGTACTCGTTTATGGAGGCTGTTGCAAGCCAGTACGGGGTTCCGGTTGTAGCCGGTTTGCCCGTTTGTAGAAGATCCCTCTCTGCAAAGCCGCACGGAGACAACCTTAAAGAGATATTGGGATCGGCCCTTAATCCGGCCGGACTGGACTGGCTTCTATCCGACGGCGTTATATATATAGATAAGGCGCTTGCGGCACAGGAATAAGACCGGATGCATAAGTTGATGCTTTCTGGGGCAGGATGAACAAGTCCTGTCCTAATTTTTTGCCTCCGCCGGCATTAAAAAGCCCTTGCATAAAACAGGCGAAAAACAGTAGAATATGAAGACGGAACGTCTGTTCGAGCAGGTGATTATGGATATAGAGAATATACTGGGGCCCGGCGGCCTGGTAGCAGAGCACATGGAGGGGTACGAATACAGGCGGGAACAGGTGGAGGCGGCTCTAGCCGTACAGGAGGCACTTCAGTACAGCTCTCACTGCCTGGTTGAAGCGGGTACCGGCGTGGGGAAGAGCATGGCCTACCTTATTCCGGCTATAAACCATGCGCTTCAGGGCCGCAGAGTTGTAGTTTCCACATTTACGCTCTACCTTCAGTCACAATTAATCAACAAAGACATCCCATTCCTTCAAAGCATTCTGCCAGGACGTAAGCTTAAGGTTGCGCTGGTGAAGGGGAGGGGGAACTACCTCTGCCTATCCAATTTTGATGCAGAACTGGGACAGCTTCTACTTCTGCAGGACCCTAACACCGTGCGCTTGCAACAGTGGGCGCTTAAAACAGAGACGGGCGATGTAGCAGAGATAGACTTCTCTCCCACGGGATGGGGCGATATCTGCTCTGATCTTGATACCTGCCACCGGAACGGGTGTGCATGGTATAACAAATGTTTCTACTATAAAATGCGCAAGGCCGCCGCAGAGGCGGATATAATAGTCACCAATCACTCCCTCTTTCTAAGCGATTTAGCCATCCGCACTACAGACCCCAACGCGGGGATACTCCCGGATTACGATGCAGTTATCTTTGATGAGGCACACCATCTTGAGGATGTGGCGACAAAGGCGTTTGGCGTTGAGTGCGGCAAGTGGCGCGTGCCTTCGCTTGTAAACAAGTTGCGGCGCCTTAAAGGGGCGGGGATAAACCCGGAGAGGCTTGCCGCTCTTGAAGATTTGAACTCAGAACTCTTTCTTGCATTTGAGGGAGCCAGGAAGCCGGAGTTCTTCTTCCGGGATATATACTCTACGGAGGGGCAGGAGCGGGTAGAGGGTACTGCAACCATGCTCTCCTCAACTCTTGCCGGTGTCTACCGGGAACTGGGGGAGCTTGAGACGGACGGCCAGCCGGAACTAAAAGAGCGGATAGACGGCCTGAAGCGGATATCCGGGCGGATTAACGAAGACCTTTCACTCCTGTTTTTTGGGCCTACGGAGGGTTACTTTAAGTGGGGGGAGCGGAGCGCCAACGCAAAATACACAAACTGTACCCTGCGCTATTCGCCGCTCTCTGTTGCAGATATACTTAGGGACGTGCTCTGGAGCGGAGTAAATTCTGCAGTGCTCACCTCTGCCACGCTCTCTAACTCAGGCACGTTCAATTACATAAAAAGCCGCCTTGGCATGCCGGAGAGTGTGGAATCCATACAGGATTCTCCCTTTGATTTTAAGAAGCAATGCCTGCTTTATATTCCCCGCCACCTGCCCCTCCCTTCTGAGCAGGCCGTGTATGCAGATATGGTTGCCAAAGAGATAGAAGGGATTGTGCGGGCTTCCGGCGGCCGGGCGTTTCTGCTCTTCACATCTTACCGAATGATGAATGCCGTTTACGAACGCCTCTCCCTCCGCCTGCCCTATGTTATGATGAAGCAGGGGGATATGCCAAATGAGACGCTTGTGGCGGAGTTTTTGCGGCAGGGGAATGCATGCCTCTTTGGCGTCCACAGCTTCTGGGAGGGCGTAGATATAAGAGGGGAGGCGCTCTCCTGCGTGGTTATAGATAAATTGCCCTTTGCATCGCCTGACAACCCTGTCACCAAGGCGCGTACAGATGCCATAATTGCAGAGGATGGGGACTGGTTTAACGGCTACTCAATTCCGCAGGCCCAGATGAAGCTGAAGCAGGGTTTTGGGCGGCTTATACGCACAAAGAGAGACCGCGGCGTAGTGGCGGTGCTGGATTCCAGGCTGGTAAAAAAATCCTACGGGCGGGAGTTCTTACGCTTTCTGCCGCAATGCCCCGTAACCTTTAAGCTGGAAGATGTAAAGGCCTTCTTCGCCTAGTGGCGTGTAAACTTAATTATGCCTGCGATACTCCGGTCACAGAGCCGGAGGCACCCCCGGGAAGATACTTCGGTCGCAGAGCGAAGCGCCGCTGCCAAAGCTTGGTGGTGATGCTTCGGTCGCAGAGTGCCTTGGCACGCCGCTGCCGAAGCCTTGTAACTTGCAAATCCAAGCTTGCAGAACACTAGCTCTGCCGCGCGCTTCTTTGCGCCAGGTTCCTCTCCACATCGTTTAGTATGGCTTTTCTAAAACGGAGCGCATCCGGCGTAATCTCCAGCAGTTCATCATCACTAAGCCAGGAGAGCGCCTGCTCAAGCGTAAAGATTTTGGGCGGAACAATAAGCACGGTGGCATCTTCCGTGGAAGACCTCATGTTGGTCTGCTTTTTGGCCTTTACTATGTTTACCACCATGTCGCCCCCGCGGGAGTTTTCCCCCACAACCTGACCTTCGTACACTTCATCGCCGGGTTGAATAAAGAAGGCTGCCCGTTCCTGAAGCTGCGCAATGGCGTATGCAGTTGCGCGCCCAGTCTCTTTTGCTATAAGACTTCCGCGCGTACGGGTTACTATATCTCCGCAGTAGGGCCCGTAATTTTTGAAGGTGTGAGACATAATCCCCAGCCCCTTTGTCCACGTAAGAAAATCCGTACGGAAGCCTATAAGCCCGCGGGTGGGTATGTCAAAGATAAGCCTGTTGTTGCCTGCCTCATCCTTGCTCATGGAGGTTATCTCTCCCTTTCTCCGGGCTACTTCCTCCATTATTGTGCCAAGGGATTCATCGCTTACTTCTATATGCAGCTCTTCTATAGGTTCTGAGAGCACATGGTCAATGGTCTTTGTTATGGCCTTTGGTTTGCTTACCGCAACCTCAAAGCCTTCTCTGCGCATGGTCTCAAGAAGAATGGCAAGTTGAAGCTCGCCCCTGCCGGAGATGTTTAGCGCATCCGGCCTGTTTGTAGGCTCAACCCTAAGGCTTACGTTTACAATGGCCTCACGCATAAGCCGGTTTGATATATTGCGCATTGTAAGCCACTTGCCGCTCCTCCCGGCCCAGGGACTGTTGTTTACTATAAAGTCCATAGAGACGGTAGGCTCGTCTACCTTTATGGGGGTAAGGGCTTCCGGCCTCTCTGCATTTGCAATTGTCTCGCCTATAAAGACTTCCGGGTACCCTGTAAGAAGGACAATCTCGCCGGCGGATGCCTGGTCTGCATCTACTCTTTTCAGTCCCTCATGCGTGAAGATGCGGGTGACGGAAAACGTCTCCTGCGAGCCGTCCAGCTTTATTATGGCAACCGTCTCTCCCTTGTGCACCGTGCCTCTTGAAATTTTGCCGCCGAACATTCTGCCAAGGTGGTCGTCATAGTCCAGGTTGGTTATTTGAAGCTGGAAGGGCATATCCATCTCTACAGCGGGAGGGGGGACGTGCTTTAGTATGGCCTTGAACAGCGGGTCTATATCTTTTGGAGTATCGGCAGGGTCTATAACCGCATAGCCCTCTGCTGCAGATGCAAAAAGATAGGGGAAATCTATCTGGGTTTCATCGCAGCCCAGTTCTATGAACAGGTCCAGTATTTCATCTATTACCTGCCAGGGCCTGCCACCCGGGCGGTCTATCTTGTTTACAACTACTATGGGTTTCAGCTTTTGGGATAGGGCTTTTCTAAGCACAAACCGGGTCTGCGGCATGCAGCCTTCGCAAGCATCTACAAGGAGCAGCACACCATCTACGGAACGGAGGATTCGTTCCACCTCTCCGCTGAAATCGGAGTGGCCGGGGGTATCTACAATATTTATCTTCACGCCGTTGTAGTGTACGGATGTGACCTTGGATAGAATTGTAATACCTTTTTCCCTCTCAAGATCGTTTGAATCCATAACGCGTTCGGCTACTACCTGGTTGCTCCTGAACGTACCGCTCTGCCTCAGGAATGCGTCCACAAGGGTGGTCTTTCCATGGTCTACGTGTGCAATGATGGCCAGGTTTCTAATATCCTCCCGCACCTCTGCGCCGCTGTTAAATCTTTTGGTATCCTGTATTTCAATTATACTCATAACAAATGCTCCATCACGCACAAAAAAAGCCGAAGCTCGCATCTTAGGAACCCCGGCCGCCCAACGTCCCAATATACATACTATGTGTAAATACTTTAGCAAATTTTAGCAGAGAGGTCAATAAGTTCCGGCATAATTTCTTGACATAGGATGCCGGTATTGGTAGCATAAGTAAACTTTTGCATATAAATAACAGGGGGCGCGGATGGAAGAGACAACATGCTCCGTGAACGCAGAGACAGTCACGGAAGAGACTATAGATAAATATGCAGATTATATAAATCCGTCGTTGGCAAACATTATGCGTTTTGCCGGATTTGCTGAAGTAGAATGCTGCGCAGAAGGGGTTACCGTAACGGATTATTCCGGAAACAAGTACCTGGACTGCCTTGGCGGATACGGCGTCTTCAGCCTGGGGCACAGGCACCCGGAAGTCCTGGCGGCGGTGAAAGATCAGCTGGACAGAATACCGCTTTCATCCAAGCTCTTCTTCAACAAACCATCTGCAGACCTGGCAGAGACAATAGCCCGCATCACTCCCGGCCGCCTGCAATTCAGCTTCTTCTGCAACAGCGGGGCAGAGGCCGTGGAAGGCGCTCTTAAGGCGGCAAGAATGTATACCGGGCGAACAGAGATAATCTCTACAGTGGGCGGGTTCCATGGCAAGAGCATGGGCGCCCTCAGTGCCACCGGGCGGGATGTCTATAAAAGTCCGTTCCAGCCTCTGGTGCCGGGATTTATCCACGTGCCGTATAATGATGCCTCTGCCGTAGAGAAGGTTATATCTAAAAATACAGCCGCAGTTATAGTAGAACCCGTGCAGGGGGAGGGCGGCATCCGCGTTCCCTCCACGGACTACCTGCCCAGGCTTCGGGAACTCTGCACAAAGCACGGCGCACTCTTAATAATGGACGAGGTACAGACCGGGCTTGGCCGCACGGGCAAGATGTTTGCGTGCCAGCACTGGGGAGTTGAGCCGGATATAATCACCATGGCGAAGGCTCTGGGCGGCGGAGTTATGCCCATAGGCGCCTTTGTGGGCACCCCGGAGGTCTGGGATGCCGTCTTCCGCGACAACCCGCTTATGCACACATCAACCTTTGGCGGAAACGAGCTATCCTGCCGCGCCGCCCTTGCCGCCATAGAAGTAACAGAGCGGGAGCACCTCCCGGAACGGGCGGCAGAACTTGGCAAAAAGTTCATTGCCGGGCTGGATGAAGTAAGAACAAAGCATCCCAAGGCGCTCCATGAGGTGCGTGGTCTTGGGCTTATGATAGGCGTTGAGTTTACGCATGAAGATATAGGCGAACTGGTGATAGCCGGGCTCTCAAGGAGAGGCGTCATCGCCGCCTACACGCTTAACAATCCCAAGGTTATCCGTTTTGAGCCGCCGCTCATTATTACGGAGGATCAGATCGGCTGGGTTGTATCGGCCTTTGATGAATCCGTGGCAGAGGCGCTTATCATGCTTGAAGGCATAGTATAGATAAAGTTGTGCCAAATATGGGTGCTGGCCTAAGTGGCCCTTGACTTTTTAAGCTCAGCTCATCTATAATACTCTTCAACAGAAATATACTACGCGCCAGCTTTTTTCTAGCGCAGGCTTACCGGAATGCCCGTGCGGGCGGCACCGGCGGAAAGCCTGCGTTAGTTACATATGGTATGTTATTAGGTGCTGAAAGGATAAAAGAAATGCCGTTGGATGATCGCTTTAAACTGGAAGGTATAAGCTTTGACGATGTACTTCTTATGCCAAGAAAGACGGACTTTGTGCCGGCAGATGCTGACACATCTACAACAGTGGCAAGAGGGATGAAGCTGAATATACCCCTTGTAAGTTCGCCAATGGATACCGTCACAGAGGCAAGAATGGCAATCGCCATGGCCCGCGAAGGCGGCTTGGGTATCATTCACCGGAACATGTCCGTTGAACAGCAGGCCATGGAAGTAGACAGAGTAAAGCGCACGGAACATGGAATCATCCTGAACCCCGTCTACCTTTCAGAGGATCATACCATAGGCGATGCCCTGAAGATTATGGAGCGCTACCACATCTCCGGCGTCCCCATTACGCACGGAGACAAGCTTATAGGCATTCTCACCAACCGCGACGTCCGCTTTGAAGACAATCCCAGAAAGAAGATTGGCGAGGTTATGACAAAGGAAAACCTCATTACATCGGGGGTTGGAACCACTTTGGATGAAGCAAAAGCCATACTTCAGAAGCACAAAATAGAAAAACTGCCCATTGTAGACAAAGAGGGCCGCCTGAAGGGCCTTATAACCATAAAAGATATAGAAAAAATACGGCAGTTCCCGTTTGCCACAAAAGATGATAACGGCAGGCTCTGCGTAGGCGCGGCGGTAGGCCCGCTGAACGATCCCGTAAAGAGGGCGGCCGCACTTATAGAGGCAGGCGTAGACATTATCTGCGTAGATGCCGCTCACGGGCACTCTCATGGGGTTGTAGCCGCAGTCAAATCTATAAAGAAGGCCTTCCCGGACACTCCCATCATAGGCGGAAACGTGGTAACCCAGGAAGGTGCAAAAGACCTTATAGATGTTGGCGCAGACGGGCTGAGAGTTGGGCTTGGCCCCGGTTCCATATGCATAACAAGAGTAGTCGCCGGAGTGGGTGTTCCGCAGATAACAGCAATCCTTGAGACGGTAAGGGAAGCCAAAAAGCACGGAATTCCCGTAATTGCAGACGGCGGCATAAAGCTCTCCGGAGATATTACAAAGGCCATTGCCGCAGGTGCAGATTGCGTAATGCTTGGGAACCTGCTTGCCGGAACGGATGAAAGCCCCGGCGAGATAGAAATCTTCCGCAACCGCAGCTACAAGGTTTACAGGGGCATGGGCTCCATAGACGCCATGAAGCGCGGCAGCAGCGACCGTTACTATCAGACAGACCCCAACCGGTTTGTGCCGGAAGGAATAGAAGGGCGCGTCCCCTACAAGGGCCCCCTTTCAGACACGGTTCACCAGCTTATGGGCGGCCTGCGCTCCGGCATGGGTTACTGCGGATGCAAAAACATATCCATCTTGCAGAAAGATGCAAAGTTCCTGCGCATAAGCAACGCAAGTCTAAGAGAGAGCCATCCGCACGATGTTGTAATTACCAAAGAAGCGCCAAATTACAGCTTCAGCGTGCTGGATTTGGATTAATCTTGTGATATTTACAAAGCGAGGGTGATATGGCCGGGACGCTTTACATAGTGGCAACTCCCATTGGGAACCTGGCGGATATCACCCTTCGCGCCATAGAGACCCTGAAAAACGTAGATTTAATTGCGGCGGAAGATACCAGGGTTACAAGAAACCTTCTCTCTCATTATAATATAGAGACCCCCATGACCCCGTACCATGAGCATAGCCTCAGCCGGAAACTGGATGAGATTTTACAGAAGCTCCGGGCGGGAGGGGACGTAGCCATAGTATCAGATGCAGGCACTCCCGGCATCTCCGATCCCGGCCACGAGCTTATTGTGCAGGCCATTGAAAACGGGGTGCGCGTACAATCAATCCCCGGCCCCAGTGCGGTAATAACGGCCCTTGTGGTATCCGGGCTCCCTTCGTACCGGTTTGCGTTTGATGGGTTCCCCCCGCGCAAGCCATCCGACAGGCGCGCATTTTTCTGCTCCCTTAAAGACGAAGCCAGAACCATGGTCTTTTATGAATCCCCCGTACGCCTTCTTTCTACATTAAAGGATATGCTGGCCACTTTTGGAGACCGCAGAATATGTGTGCTTCGGGAAGCAACAAAACTCTTTGAAGAGACCTTTAGGGGAACTGTGGAATCCGCCATCCGCCGCTTTACAGAAGTAAGCGCAAAGGGAGAGATCACCATAGTCCTGGAAGGGTGCGCCGCCGAAAGCAAGCCCCCTTCGGAAGGGGATATAGATTCCACGCTTACATCCCTGCTTGAATCCGGCCTGTCGGAAAGGGATGCCGCAAGGGAGGCCGCTGCGCTTCTATCCATCCCCAAAAAAAAGGTCTACCAACGCATGCTTGAACTGGTAAAGAAGCACGATGGCGGGTAGAACATATTTGGCATAAACATATACGGCAGGTTTATAGCTGGTTTATGATATATCTGTTATAATTATAATAATAGACTTTGCTATGCTCCATTAAAGGGGGAAATGCAGATGAAGGGTGTAATTCTTGCAGGCGGGCTGGGGAGCAGACTCTACCCGCTGACTCATGCAACCAACAAACATCTCCTGCCTGTGTATGATAGGCCTATGATATATTATCCAATCCAGACCCTTGTAAACGCCGGCATACATGAGGTTATAGTGGTCACGGGCGGCCCGCACGCCGGTCACTTTCTGGGAGTGCTGAAAAACGGCAGAGAGCTTGGCATAACCCACCTGGAATACGCCTACCAGGAAACAGAAGGAGGGATAGCCCAGGCATTGGCCCTCTGCGAAGACTTTGCAGACGGAGAGAGCATAGCCGTCATCCTTGGAGACAATACCATGGATGCAGATATAGGCCCTGCAGTTCGTTCGTTCAGCTCGGGCGCCCGCCTGTTTCTGCAGAAAGTTTTAGACCCGGAGCGGTTTGGCGTGCCGGTATTTAATAAAGACGGGCATATAATCTCCATAGAAGAGAAGCCCGCCCAGCCAAAATCCAGCTACGCCGTCACCGGCCTGTACATATACGACAACAAGGTTTTTGAGTATGTCCGGCAGTGCAAGCCATCGCACCGCGGAGAGCTTGAAATCACCGATGTAAACAATTTATATATAGAGTCCGGCCAACTTGACTGGGTGGAGCTTAAGGGTTTTTGGAGCGATGCAGGAACCTTTGAAAGCCTGTACAAAACAAACAGGTTCTGGGCCGAAAAGAGCCTTGGCGAGGGTAAAAGAGAATAACCGGAAAAATCTCTGCGAATATCTGCAAAAAGACCTCTCCTTTTGCTTGACTCTGCTGTTTTCAATATGTTATTATAAGCGGACAATAAGTTTAGCAAAGGCTGTGAAAAGGATAGTAGGCGGAATATAACCGCTGCAGAGAGCCGCCGGTTGGTGCAAGGCGGTGCGGAGTTCTGTTGAACCTCACCTTGGAGCCGGATGTTGAAAGCCTGCAGGCAATTAGGCCTTCCCGGCCGGCGGCCGTTATCCCGCCAAGAGTGGGCCGGCATATAAAATGCCGGTCAAGCCAGGGTGGTACCGCGTGAACACAGCTTCTCGTCCCTCAGTGGATGAGAGGCTTTTTTTATATGCGGGCATTTATTTGCATGCAGTCAAGGTAAAAGGAGCATTCTATGAGAAGCGATGCAATTAAGCAAGGTCTTGAGAGGGCGCCGCACAGGGCTCTATTCAAGGCGCTTGGATTAACAGATGAAGAGATAAGCAGGCCGTTTATTGGTATAGCAAACTCTGTAAATGAGATTATCCCCGGCCATATTCATCTGGACAAGATTACAGAAGCCGTAAAAGCAGGCATTCGTCTTGCGGGCGGCACACCCATAGAGTTTGGCGCAATTGGCGTATGCGACGGCATTGCCATGGGGCACGAAGGGATGAAGTACTCCCTTGCCTCCCGCGAGCTTATTGCAGATTCCGTGGAATCCATGGCCATGGCGCATGCGTTTGACGGCTTGGTGCTAATACCAAACTGTGACAAGATTATCCCCGGCATGCTTATGGCAGCGGCCCGGCTCAACATACCCTCCGTGCTTGTCTCCGGCGGGCCCATGATGGCCGGTTTGCACAGAGGCAAGGAAATCTCTTTCACGCAGGTAATGGAAGGCGTGGGGGCGGTCTCCGGCGGCCGGATGACCATGGATGAGCTGAAAGAGCTGGAAGACAATGCCTGTCCCGGTTGCGGAAGTTGCGCAGGCATGTTCACCGCAAACTCCATGAACTGCCTTACAGAGGCGCTTGGAATGGGGCTCCCCGGCAACGGAACCATCCCCGCCGTCTCTGCGGCCCGCATCCGCCTTGCAAAGCAGGCCGGAATGGTTGTAATGAACGCGGTAGAAAAAGGCATCAAGCCGCGCGATATTATGACTGAGGATGCCTTCAAGAATGCCCTTGCAGTAGATATGGCCCTGGGATGCTCTACAAACACCGTGTTGCACGTTCCCGCCATTGCGTATGAGGCGGGCGTAGACCTTAATCTGGACAGCTTCAACCAGGTGAGCGCAAGAACCCCGCACCTGTGCAGCCTGAGCCCGGGCGGCATGCACCACATACAAGATTTAGACCAGGCGGGCGGTGTCCAGGCCGTTATGAATGAGCTTTTGAAGAACGGGCTTATTGCAAACCCGGATGCCCTTACAGTCACCGGCAAAACGGTAAAAGAGAACGTGGGCAACAAAGAAATACTTCGCCCGGACGTAATACGTTCTGTATCTGATCCGTATCACAAACAGGGAGGGTTAGCCGTTCTGCGCGGAAATATTGCGCAGGGCGGTGCAGTAGTAAAGCAATCCGCTGTAGCAGAAGAAGCCTTAAAATTCAGCGGCCTTGCCCAATGCTTTGACTGCGAAGACGATGCCACGGCGGCAATCCTTGGCGGCAAGGTGGCAAAGGGTTCCGTGGTAGTAATACGGTATGAAGGCCCCAAGGGCGGCCCCGGCATGCGGGAGATGCTCTTCCCCACGGCAAGCGTTGTAGGCATGGGGCTGGATAAAGACGTGGCGCTTCTTACGGACGGACGGTTCTCCGGAGCCTCACGGGGTTGCTGCCTGGGACACATCTCGCCAGAGGCGGCAGAGGGCGGAAACATAGGCCTTATCCGTGATGGAGACATAGTGGATATAGACATACCCGCAAGAACCATAGACGTCCGCCTCTCCCAGGATGAATTAGAAAGAAGGCGCAAAGAGTGGAAACCGCGCGAGCCGAAAATAAAGACCGGTTACCTGGCCCGCTACGCCAAACTGGTTACATCGGCAGGAACAGGCGCAATAGTTAAGTAGCATTTTGGAGGAACGGATTTGAAATTAACAGGAGCACAGGCGCTCTTGGAATGTCTAAAGCGCGAAGGAGTGGATACAATCTTCGGCTACCCCGGAGGTTACGTAATCCCGCTCTACGATTGCCTTTATGACTTTCCGGCGATAAAACATATTCTAGTCCGCCATGAGCAGGGTGCGGCTCACGCAGCCGATGGTTACGCTCGTGCAACAGGCAAGGTAGGTGTCTGCCTGGCTACGTCAGGCCCCGGCGCAACCAACCTGATAACC
The DNA here is from genome assembly GCA_937875395.1 of uncultured Armatimonadota bacterium. Taxonomy (GTDB): domain Bacteria; phylum Armatimonadota; class UBA5829; order DTJY01; family DTJY01; genus CALNCU01. The sequence continues at coordinate 19,030 of CALNCU010000225.1, forward strand.
GGAATAGCAACAGCATACATGGATTCCATACCCATGGTGGCAATAACAGGCCAGGCAAAGACAACCGCCCTTGGCAAAGACGCCTTTCAGGAAGCAGATACCACCGGTATCACCATGCCTATCACCAAGCACAACTTCCTTATAAAGAAAGTGGCAGACCTGCCGGAGATAGTTGCAAAGGCGTTCCATATAGCGCGCACAGGACGTCCCGGCCCGGTACTTATAGACGTGCCGCAAGATATACTAAACGGCCATCTGGATTACAAACCCGTGGAGAAGGTGGAAATCCCCTCCTACAAGCCCAACACAGAAGGCCACCCAATGCAGATAAGAAAGGCGGCAAGAGCCATTGCATCGGCCAAACGCCCCGTTCTCTACATTGGCGGCGGAGTAATATCATCCGGTGCAAGCCGGGAGGTTGTGGAACTCTCAGAGCGGACGCACATACTGGTTACAACCACCCTCATGGGGAAGGGCGCCATACCGGAGAGCCATCCGCACTCCCTTGGAATGCTTGGGATGCACGGCACGGCATATGCCAACTACGCAGTCGCCCATGCAGACCTGCTTATTGCAGTAGGCGCCCGGTTTGATGATAGAGTAACCGGCAAGCTGGATGCGTTTGCGCAAAAAGCCAAGGTCATCCACATAGACATAGACCCAACGGAAGTAGGCAAGACCGTTCACGTAGACATCCCCATAGTAGGGGATTGCAAGAGCGTGCTCACAGATCTGCTGAAGAAGGTAGAGCCCAAAGTGGCATCAGAGTGGAATGAGCAGATCATGAAGTGGAAGAATGAATACCCTCTGTGCTACAAAAAGAGTACGGACGGCCTTAATCCGCAGTACATAATTGAGCAGATAAACAAGGTAACGGACTGCGGGGCCATTATAGCAACCGGGGTGGGGCAGCATCAGATGTGGTCCAGCCAGTACATAAACTGCACATTCCCGCGGCAGTTCATCTCTTCCGGCGGACTGGGAACCATGGGCTTCGGCCTCCCAGCCGGGATAGGCGCCAAACTTGGCTGCCCGGATAAAGACGTTTTTGTCATAGAGGGCGACGGCAGCATCCAGATGAACATTCAGGAGCTTATGACCGCGGTGGCGTACGGTATTCCCGTAAAAATAGTCATCCTCAACAACAAGTACCTGGGGATGGTTCGCCAGTGGCAGGAACTCTTCTGGAAGCGCCGGTACTCCGCAACAAACATAGAGGCTCAGCCGGATTTTGTGAAGCTTGCAGAGGCATACGGCGCCGTGGGCATGCGGATAGAGCGTGAAGACCAGGTGGAGGAAGCCCTTAAGAAGGCTATGGAAATAAACAATCTTCCCGTTGTAATGGATTTCCACATACTAAGGGAAGAGAACGTCTATCCCATGATACCGGCCGGCCAGAGCGTAGAAGACATGATGGGGCACAAGTAGAAAGGGCACAGGCTATGCAGCACACAATGACCGTATTAGTTGAAAACAGGCCCGGAGTTCTTGCCAGGGTGTCCGGGCTCTTTGCAAGGCGGGGGTTTAACATAGAATCCCTTGCCGTAAGCAGCACGGATGATCCAAGCATCTCTAGAATGACCATTGTTGTAGCCGGTGAAGATAACGTCCTTGAGCAGATTACAAAACAGCTTCGCAAGCTGGTGGATGTTGCCAAGGTGCTGGATTACCAGGATATCCCAATAGTCCAAAGAGAACTGGCTATGATAAAAGTAAACGCAGAAGCCACAAAACGTGCAGAGATTATGCAGATTGCAGATATCTTCCGCGCAAAAATAATAGACATAAGCGAAAAGACATTTACCGTAGAAGTAACGGGGAGCAATGAAAAGGTTAATGCCATCACAAACATGCTCAGCCCATACGGTATTATAGAACTCGTCCGCACAGGGCGGATTGCTATGATGAGGGGAGAAAAAACCCCATAGTTTGGACGGCCGTCCGCAGCCCGTCCACTGTTTATAAAACAGCCGGTCTGCAGCCTGCAGTCTCAAAAAACACAGGAGGAAAATATGGCTAGAATGTACTATGATAAGGATGCAAATCTAGATGTCCTTAAGGGGCGCAAAGTTGCTATCATCGGGTTTGGAAGCCAGGGCCACGCTCAGGCACAGAACCTTCGTGACAGCGGAGTAGACGTAGTTGTAAGCGATCTGCCCGGAACAGCAAACTGGGATGCAGCAATAGCGGCAGGGTTCACCCCCGTCTCTGCATCAGAGGCATCGGCACAGGCAAACATCATCCAGATTCTTACAGAAGATGAATCGCAGCCCAAGGTCTACAAGAACGAGGTAGAGAAGAACCTTACAGCAGGCAAGACTCTGCTCTTCTCCCACGGTTTCAACATCCACTTTGGGCAGATAGTGCCTCCCAAGGATGTAGACATCATAATGGTTGCGCCCAAGGGCCCCGGCCACCTGGTGCGCCGCGTATACACAGAAGGCGGCGGAGTGCCCAACCTTATTGCAATCTACCAGGATGCATCCGGCAAGGCCAAAGAGACGGCGCTTGCATACTCTAAGGGTATCGGCGGCACCCGCGCAGGCGTGCTTGAGACCACCTTTGAAGAAGAGACCGAGACAGACCTCTTTGGCGAGCAGGCAGTCCTCTGCGGCGGCGTCTCAGAGCTGGTTGTAGCCGGTTTTGAGACCCTTGTAGAAGCCGGATACCAGCCAGAGATTGCATACTTTGAGTGCCTGCACGAGCTGAAACTTATTGTAGACCTTATCTACGAAGGCGGAATCAGCCGCATGCGCGATTCAATCAGCAACACTGCAGAATACGGCGATTTCACCCGCGGCCCAAGAGTTGTTACAGAAGAGACCCGCGAAGAGATGCGGAGCATCCTTGCCGAGATACAGACCGGCGAGTTCGCCCGCGAGTGGATTCTTGAGAACGTTGCAGGCCGCCCTGTACTGAACGCTCTGCGCAGACAGGGACAGAATCACCTGATAGAAGAGGTAGGCGCCAAGCTGAGGAGCATGATGACCTACCTGAACAAGAAGTAGGAACCATCTAAAAACACAAGACGTAGATCTAATCGGGCGTCGGATAAGTCTATCTCCGGCGCCCGAGGCAGATTACGTGCCCGAAAGGGGGCATGCCGCATGAACAAACGCATCGTAATCTTTGATACAACCCTGCGGGACGGGGAGCAATCTCCCGGCGCCAGCATGAACATAGAAGAAAAACTGGAGGTGGCAAAACAGCTTGCACGCCTTAACGTAGATGTTATGGAAGCCGGTTTTCCAATATCATCACCGGGGGATTTTGAGGCGGTAAAAGCCATATCGCAGAACATAAAAGGCCCAAGCATCTGCGGGCTCGCCAGGGCAACAAGCGGCGACATAGACTGCGCCTGGGATGCGCTCAAATATGCCGAAAAGCCCAGAATACACACTTTTATAGCAACGTCGGATATACACCTGAAATACAAGCTCAAAAAGACCAGGGAGCAGGTGTTGGAGTATGCGGTAGCCGCCGTGAAACGGGCCAAATCCTACTGCAACGATGTTGAATTCTCTGCCGAGGATGCCTCCCGGACGGATATAGACTACCTTTGCCGGGTAGTAGAGGCCGTTATAGATGCCGGCGCCACAACGGTAAACATTCCAGATACGGTAGGGTACGCTATTCCGCACGAGTTTGCACAGATAATGCACAACCTTAAAACCAGGGTTTCAAATATAGACAAGGCAATCCTGAGCGTTCACTTCCATAATGACCTTGGCCTTGCCGTGGCAGGGTCGCTCTCTGCGGTGCTTGTAGGCGCGGGCCAGGTGGAATGCACCATAAACGGCATAGGCGAAAGAGCCGGAAACGCCGCCCTTGAAGAGATAGTTATGGCGCTGGATACCCGCAAAGATATCTACGGAATTACAACCGGCGTAAACACCAAAGAAATCTACCGCACAAGCCGCATGGTCAGCGATATCACAGGGCTTGCAGTGCAGGCAAACAAGGCCATTGTAGGCAGAAACGCCTTTGCTCACGAAGCCGGAATACACCAGCACGGCGTTCTGGAAGAGCGGTCTACATATGAGATTATGGATGCCACCAGCATAGGTCTTACAGAGAACAAGCTTGTCCTTGGGAAGCATTCCGGGCGCCATGCCTTTGAGCGCCGCCTCTCAGAGCTTGGCTATGAACTCTCCGGCGAAGAGCTGGAAAAGGCCTTTGCGCGCTTCAAGGAAGTTGCAGATAAGAAGAAAGAGATATTTGATGAAGACCTTGCCGCCCTTGTAGCAGACGAGGTGCACAGCATCCCGGAGACATACCAGCTTGAATATATGACGGTTATCACAAGTCTGGAAGGGATTCCGTCCGCCACCATAAAGGTAAAATCTGGCGGCAGGGATATTGCCGAATGCGCAATGGGCGTCGGCTCGGTAGATGCCGTCTATCAGACAATAGATAAGATAGTAAACGTCCCGCATACCCTTATAGACTACAACGTAAAATCCGTCACCGGCGGCACGGACGCCATTGGCGAGGTAACCATAAAGATAGGCGATGATGACAGCGTATACATAGGCCGGGGAGCAAGCCTGGATATTGTAGAGGCCAGCGCCAAAGCCTACGTGCAGGCCATAAACAAACTGGTCTACCATCAATCTAAAAGGAAAAAGACAAATGGGTCAGACAATAACTGAAAAAATCCTTGCCGCCCACTGCGGCAAGAAGGCAGTGGAACCGGGAGAACTGATTACAGCAAAGCTGGACCTGGTTCTGGGTAACGACATAACATCGCCCATAGCCATACGGGAGTTTGGCAATACGGGCGCAAATTGCGTGTTTAACAAAGAGAAGATTGCGCTTGTGCCGGACCACTCCACGCCGGCAAAAGATATAAAATCTGCCCAGCAGGTAAAGACCATGCGGGAGTTTGCCAAAAAATACGGAGTAACAAACTTCTTTGAAATAGGGCGGGTAGGCATAGAGCACACCCTGCTCCCGGACGAGGGGCTTGTGCTCCCCGGTTATGCCGTAATAGGCGCAGATTCCCACACATGCACATACGGCGCAATAGGCGCCTTCTCCACAGGGGTAGGCAGTACAGATCTGGGCGCCGCAATGTCCCTTGGTGAAACATGGTTCCGCGTGCCGGAGAGTATAAAGTTTGTCTACCACGGCAAGCTCAACAAATGGGTGGGCGGCAAAGACCTTATCCTCTATACAATAGGTCAGATAGGCGTGGACGGTGCGCTCTACTGCTCCATGGAGTTCACCGGCGAAGTAATAGAGAATCTTCCCATGGCAGACAGGTTTACCATGTGCAACATGGCAATAGAAGCCGGAGGGAAGAACGGCATAATAGCCCCGGACGACATCACAATGGAGTACGTGCGCGCCCGGGCCAAACGCGATTTTAAGGTCTACGCCAGCGATTCGGATGCAAAATACAAGCAGGTTATAGATATAGACTGCAGCAAGATAGAGCCGCAGGTGGCCTTCCCGCATCTGCCGGAGAACACAAAACCCTTATCAAAAGTGGGGAACGTTGTTATAGACCAGTCCGTGATAGGCTCCTGCACAAACGGCAGGATAGAAGATTTACGCGTGGCGGCCCAGGTTTTGAAAGGACGCAGAGTCCACCAGGACGTGCGCCTGATCATCTTCCCGGCCACGCAGAAGATCTATATGCAGGCCATACATGAAGGCCTGGTAGATGTTTTTGTAGATGCCGGCGCCGCCGTAAGCACACCCACCTGCGGGCCGTGCCTTGGCGGTCACATGGGCTGCCTGGCAGAGGGAGAGCGGGCCGTTGCAACCACAAACAGAAACTTTGTGGGACGCATGGGGCATCCCAAGTCAGAAGTCTACCTGGCAAGCCCGGCCGTTGCCGCCGCCTCCGCCGTTCTTGGGCGGATAGGCAGCCCGGACGAGTTGGAAGGTAAGGGAGGGTAGAAAAATGAATCTAAAAGGAAGAGTCCACAAATACGGATGCAATGTAGATACGGATGTTATTATACCGGCGCGCTACCTCAACACATCAGATTCCGCAGAGCTGGCAGCACACTGCATGGAAGACATAGATGCAGATTTTGTAAAAAATGTGCAGCCGGGCGATATTATGGTGGCAGATGAAAACTTTGGATGCGGCTCCTCCAGAGAGCATGCGCCCATAGCCATAAAAGAGAGCGGAATCTCTTGCGTAATAGCAAAGACATTTGCCAGAATCTTCTACCGCAACGCCATAAACATAGGCCTGCCCATCCTCCAGTGCCCAGAGGCCGTGGATGGGATAAGCGCAAACGATACGGTAGAGGTAGACACTTCAACCGGCAAGATAACAAACATCACTACGGGAAAATCATGGGATGCCATGCCGTTCCCGGAGTTTATGCAGCAGCTTATAGAGGCAGGCGGGCTTATACCCTACGCGCAGAAAAAGATTGCGTCGGGCGGCGGGCCTAAATGCGGATGCAAATGCTGCGGAAAGTAAGATAACGCTTTGTCTGGAGACAAAATGCCTAAAATCCATATATACGACACTACGCTGCGCGACGGCACACAGGGCGAGGGCATATCCCTCTCTGTAGAGGATAAGCTAAAGATCGCCCGCCGCCTGGACGAGTTTGGGATAGACTACGTAGAAGGCGGCTGGCCCGGTTCCAACCCCAAGGACGCAGAGGTCTTTAAACGCCTGAAAGCCGAGCCGCTTAAGCATGCAAAACTGGCGGCTTTCGGCAGCACTCGCCGGGCAAGCGTCCGGCCGGAAGAAGATGCCAACCTGCAGGCGCTTGTAGAAAGCGGCGCCCCCGTTGCCACCATTTTTGGCAAGACATGGAATCTGCACGTAACAGAGGCGCTAAGGGTGCCTCTGGAACAGAACCTTGAGATGATACATGATTCCGTTGCCTTCCTTAAATCAAAGGGTATTGAGGTTATATTTGATGCCGAACACTTCTTTGACGGCTACGCCGCAGACCCCGGCTATGCAGTAAGCACAGTAGTTGCCGCAGCAAACGCCGGCGCAGATTCGGTAGTCCTTTGCGATACAAACGGCGGATCTGTTCAGGCATTTCTGCTTAAGGCCATGTCAGATGTGCAGGCGGCCGTAAACATACCCGTAGGCATTCATGCTCATAACGATATAGACATGGCGGTTGCCAACTCCATTGCAGCCGTAGAGAGCGGCGCAGTACAGGTTCAGGGTACAATGAACGGCTACGGGGAGCGGTGCGGAAATGCCAACCTCTGCACAATCATCCCCATTTTGCAGCTTAAGATGGGCTATGATTGTATTCCAGCGGAATCCATGACAGAACTTGTAAGCCTCTCCGTCTACATGGATGAAATTGCAAACGTTATCCCAAACGACAGGCAGCCGTTTGTTGGACGGAGCGCATTTGCTCACAAAGCCGGCGTGCATGTTGATGCCATAATGAAGCAGCCCCGCACCTATGAGCATA
>CALNCU010000226.1 GCA_937875395.1 uncultured Armatimonadota bacterium
ATAACACCGGTGTCAAGCCCTGTATCTTATTATTGATCTGTCCTCAAAATCCCCATGGCGGCCACAGGAGTCGATTCTGACGCCAGCAGCCGCCATGGGGATTTTGCACGTTTAGAACCTAATCGTCTTTCTGAGCCTTGCCAGCAGGTTCCCTCTACTGTCTGCCTCAAGGGTTATGCCTTCCGGCTCCGACGCGGGTTCGGCGGCAAGGGATTCAAGCAAAGCCTCTATCTTCTTCACCCTTGAAAGAGTCTCCTGAATCATCTGTGCCTGTGTTGGTTGTGCCATTAGAGCGCCTCCTGTTTCTGCTTCCATGCCTCACGCGCCCACTTCTGGACGTATTCCAATAGCAGGTAGGCCACGCCACAGAGGGCAATGGTCTTTTCGTTGCTCTTCAGGGCTTCCGCAATGATTCCGGGCCCCTGCTCAATGAGCATGGGAACGAGTACGCCTGCCGTCAATATGAGGGCACGCCGGGCCACGGCGCCAAGCGCTACTATCCAAGGTTTCATATTCATTCGGTTTTCCTCCTTTTATTTGAAGAGATGGTTGATAAACACGTAGATAACGGCTGTGCCAAATATACTGCACACTGCCCATAATCCGTTAACGTTTATGCGCAGACCCTTTAACCGTTCATCATTACGAGTGGCAAGCTCGCTTAATGGCTCAAGCTTCTTAAGACAGTTCTCTATGTTCTCTAACCGCTCGTTAACTTGCCCGCGCCATTCAGCAACGCTTTTAGGTTGTGCCTGTCCAGGTGACATAAGATGCTCCTGTGATAAAATAGAAAACCCCCGGTATAACCCGGAGGCCCATGTTAATATTTATTCTCTGAATATTTATTATTTTCTTGCCATCTTTGCCAGTAACAGCTCAAAGGATGGGCGCTCTGTGGAAAGCTCTACAGAGGCATTAAGCACATTGTCTCCCCCAAGGCTGTAAGATACCTTTACAGGAAAGGCGGACGGGGTAGATACGCCAAGAAGCTTTACATGCCCATCCGGTTTAATCTCCACCTCCGGGTCTACAACAGTCAGCTTATGTGAGGCTACCGGCTGTGCGTTTACTCCAAAGTACCCCTTGGCCCAGCTCTTGGCCTGGCTGGTCTTGGTTATGCTGTCCACGCTCTCCTTGGCTTCACGAAGGCCGTATGTGTCAGTGGATTGTTTCACCGCACTTGGCACTGTGCTATCGCTCTGCATAAAGCTGTCACCAACCGCAAAGTTCCATTCATAATCTTCACCGGAGATGAAGTATGCACCGGTAATATCATCCGGGTTGGCCTCCGTAAACATGATAGCATCAAGAAGCACGGCGCCTGCGGTGGCCTGCGTACAGCCTATGCGCACGCTTTTATCTGTGCCGCCGGAGATGAATGGGAAGGAGTAGTTTACCCAATCTTCCGTAAGATTGAGTACGTCGCCCTCCACCCATCTTTTTTCATCGTTCTGGTTTGTTACCTCTAGCGCAAGTTTAAGGATAGGCTCTCCGAAGAGCTTCTTTGCCTTTACGGAGAGGGTATGCTGAAGGTTAGGCTTTATATCTATGCTCTTATCGGAATTCTGCAGTACTCTTGCTACTTTGCTGCCCAGCCCGCCTATCTCCCAGCGCACGGCATAGGCGGCGTGGTATTTATCTTTATCCCATACCCAATTAATATTATTTCTGACGCTGGCAGGATTTGTTACCACATTGTTGTTTTCATCATAGACGGCACTTATCCAGTCTTTTTGAACAATCTGTGTTGGGGTGTATATGGCAACATCATCTATGCCGAAGTTATCATAAGGGCCGCCCGGCTCCGTCACAATTATAAGGTCCACCGAACTGCATGCGGCGGGAGGCATAAACTTCAGAGGCTCTTTATCCAAGCCCTCTTTCATCCGGTAGTTTACCACCCCGTCGTTCTCTTCCCAGTAGCCGGTAGAGGGGAACCTTATCACAGGCTTTGTGTGGTCAAGAGCCCCCGCACAAACCTGCCCGTAAGATGACCCGCCGCCCGGTACTATAGGCCTGTTTCCGATAGCGTTAAACATATTATAGGATTGATAATACCCAAGTGGATCACTAGCACTTAAACTCGACCCTGTTTTAGTCTGCCAGTACCAATTATTGTTATACAGCATATGTATCTTATTCTGGCTATCCACCATTACCATAGGTTTTGCACCGGCAATGTAGGATAGCTGCTGCATGTAGGTGCCAATAAGATTACCGCTGAACTTTCCGGGGGTTGCCGTTAACTCTCTTTTGCAAATGGAATAACGGTCAGAGCTATAAGCCACCACCCCCAGATTATCTCTGCCCACGGCGATATCCGTAGGCGCTGCAATTCCGGTCGTATCCACGGTCGCTTTTGTCCAGACTTCGCCGGATTTATAGGCATACCTTGCACCGGCAAGGCTTGATGTGATGTTTGTGCTTATATAGCAAATCCTTGGAATGTTATCCATGCCGATTGCAAGAGAGCAGTACCGGCCAGAGTAGTAGCCATTCCTGGCAGAAGCCTCCACAGTCTCCATCTGCCAGCCTGACTCATCATAAGAGGCAAACTTCAAGCTGCCGTTTGCGCCACCGTTTGGGGCGTGGTAGTAGGCAATCCTGGGATATCCCTCTGTAGAGAGTGCAAGGGACAGGTAACTGCCGGAATCGTTTGTGGCATCTACGGTTGATATTATCCAGGAGCCTCCGGGGGCTTTGATGGCATATTTTAAGGCCTTGTTTGTAGCGTCATAGTAGGCGGCATGCAGGGAGCCGTCCGTTCCCCGCTTAAGGTCTACCTGCTTTCCTACGTCTCCACTATCATCCACTGCTGATATAGCCCAACTGCCGCTCTTCTTTGTGGCGTATTTAAGCCGATGGTTTGTGGCATCATAGTAAAGTACGTGCGGGGCAAGATCATCATCCAGGGCAAAACCTATATACGAACCCACATCGCCATCAGAATCTATAGTTTCATACTGCATAGAAGCGCCATCCAACCAGGCCCACCCAAGGTCCTTCCCGTTACTCTCATAATAGGCGCATCTAAGGTAATCGTATCCCGTCGGCTGAACTTCCGCGTGCCACTTGGGAGTGCTGTTCTCTCCGACTATGTACCATATCTCTAGATTATGTTCCTCCCCGGCATCAACCGGTATGCCAAACTGCTTTACGCCTTCAATGTAACCGTTTGTATAGTTATCCATCTCAAGGCAGGCACCTCCTGTGCGTGCAGGGGGGCCGTCGCCACCGTTTTTAAGACTTGCGCTGCCAATAACCTTCCAATTGTTGGTTCCATCCTCAAAACCACCGTTTATCATCAGGTTGTTAAAGGTTGCGCTGGAACGGATGGGATTCTCAAAGGATGGGTTCTCTACTTTATTGGGATAGGCAGATTTGCCTCCCTTAAGATGCACGCTATTCACTATCTTGGAATAATCCGGCGGATAGGAGTAGCTCTTTACCTTGCCCCCTACTTGAAACTTGTATTTCTCTTCTGTGCTCCGCGGGTGAAGGAATATCCTATCGCTGCCCGTCTCCGGGTCTACATCCACTCCCCATACAGCCTGCTTCCCGGAGATTTCTACAAGCTGATCAAGCGCACTTCTGGCATTAGTATCTTTGGCTGAGAATTCATCTGTAGCAAAATCCACCACCTGGGCATCTATTTCAATATTGGGGATACGGGGGAGTATATAATCCTCTACAATATCCCGGAATATTAAAGATGCGTCTTGCTTTGCTTGGTACATGTACATTTTATCTATGCAGATGCTGTTTAATCTCTCCGCCAGACCGTGGCCGGTGATAATACGCTTCTCCAATACTTCAAGCTGCTGCTCCGGCACGGCCACATATCCGCGGTAGCGCCGGGCTCCATCAAGCCAGACCTCCAGTCGGTCGCCGCCTATAATAGAGAGGGCGCTGTCAAAATCTTCTTTAAGTTCTACCGTAAAGTTGCCAAAGTAACCTCTATCGGAAAGTTCCCACTTTACGGATTCCACACAAGAAGAGGGGAAGCGCCTACGCCTCCCCTCCGCACTATAAACCCTTATATCCAAGGTCTTTTGCATATCTACCCCTCTAATACCACCGGTTGCGCCAGGTGGTTGCAACTTGTGAAATGACAGGGTCGTCAGGTCCTGCTTCAAATGGACTGCCTGCCCTTATAAGCCTAAAAGTATTGGAACCACCTCCGCAAAGAGGAAAGAAAGACGAATCAAACATGCTCATGCAATCAGAACCATCAGATTCCAGAGTCACCGTCTCCGCCCCGCAGTCTACCACAATCACATCTCCATCGGTTACATCGCCCTTAAGAGTAAAGTACCGGGCTTCTGTAAAACCAGCGCCTAATCCAATCCCCAGGGCCATCTTTATATAGAGCGCCCCCGTGCCGGATACCGTTAGCTTAAACGTGGGCATGGTATACGCATTCCCGCCCACCATCAGACTATGCTGGTAATCACTATTCGGCGGATAATCCGTAGTCCATGGATTTGCCCATATATCCGTACTCTCCTCCGTCGATTCCCAGAACGGGGAATCGCACAAAAAGTCTACGCCTGCAAAGGCATATCGCTCAAAACTGGATTCATCGTAATCCGTGGTAAACGAAGTCTTTGTGGCCCAAATATATCTATCATCCCAAAGATAGAGCTTCTGCCTGCCCGCATTCACGGCGGCAAGAAGGTTATCCATGGCAGCTCTAAGTTCATTTGGAGTATCCGCCCGCAGCATCCCCTTAATAGAGATATTCTTCTCCTTAAGCCTTGGGATGCCTACTGCCACGCCGTCACGGCGGGGGATCTCTGTTGCGGGAACCTTTGTCTCAGACGGAGCGGAAGAGACATGGAACGTCTTTGGGAACGAATAGTTGCCAAACTTCACAACATGATTTGCAACCACCGTAACCGTAGCAGCAGCGTTCTTGGATTCATCCTCTACGCTGGTAGCAACCACCCTGTAAGTGCCGGCGGCGGCGGGAGGAGTAAACAGGCCATCCGCCACAATGCCTCCGTCCGGGGCAGACCAGGCAACGCCGGAGACTCCGTCTCCTCCTGAAACGGTGGACTCAAATTGTTTGGAAGAGTTAACCGGAATAGTTATTGAATCCGGGCTTATAGTTATGCTGGAGACGGGCAGATGATACCCCAGGGTAAAGCGCTGAAGTGCAAAACCAGAGACAACACCATAAGGCGTATCGCCCGTATTATATGTGCCGGCCAATGTGATTGCCGAACCGTTTAACTTTACTATATTGTTTGAGGTGAAATCAGCTACCCATGTATTGCCATCAACATCAATTGAAATCCCACGGGGCTGAACAGTATCTACAATGCTATAAACCCCCATGATAGCGCCGGTAGAGCCATTCAGCTTAACAACGTTATCGAAATACTCACGGATGGATACCCATATATTGTTATCAGCATCTACTGCTATGCAGTTGGGGTAGGTTCCCACGTTATAAGAGCCTATTACGGCGCCAGTAGAGCCATTCAGCTTTGTAACATTATCGGAGCCATAGTTAGCCGTCCATACGTTGCCATCAAAATCCACTGCAATGTCGTAAGATCTGTCTCCGACACTGCAAGTATTTATGATCAAGCCTGTAGAGCCATCTAACTTGGTAACATTGTCTGGGCTCAATTTATTATTGGCAATCCAAATATTATTGTCGGCATATATAGCTATTCCGGTAGGATAACTGCCGGAATTATAAGTACCAATAACAGCTCCTGTAGAACCATTAAGCTTTGTGACAGTGCTTGCAGCATTATTGGATACCCATACATTGCCATCAACGTCTACCGCAATTCCCCAGGGCCTCTTACCCACGTTATAAGTACCAATAACTGCGCCGGTATCCAACGTGGTTGTGCTTTCTACTATTCCGGTATTAAACTCTTTAATCTTTGCATTTACCGTATCAAAGGCTTTTATTCCGGCGTCTCCCAGAGCGCTGTATTCTTCCTTCAGTAGTAGAAGGGCCTGCTTCAGCGCCTCTGTATTTTTGCCGTTCTCCTCTATGGCAGCATCTATTTTTCCTCTGGCCTGCTCATTGTAGGCATCCTCTAGTTTGCCTGTAACTGTTCTATAGTTGCGGTTGTTTTTGGAATCTTGCCCGTGGTCTTTAGCCCATTGTTCAGATTCATTACGCTTTGTTTTTAGGAAGGTTATATATTCGTCCTGCGAGACTTTACCGTGCGCCTTATCCCAGTCTTTCTGCTCCATCTCTTGGGACTGCTTCGCGGTAAAAATGTTTTCCAGCTTGGAGTCGGCTTCTGATTTTGCTACGGTCTCTGCATCTTCCTTCTTCATGCCGCCTCTTGTAAGGGCTTCTATCCGCTGCTGGCGCTCTATCTCTATTACTTCTTCTTCATTGCCCAGCGACCTTGCTATGATAAGGCGGTTCTCCATGTTTTGCCGCTCTATCTCTTCTATCTTTGCGGCGGCGGCGCGGGCGGTCTCTATGCCTGCATTTTGGTACGTTTCTTTCTGGGCCGCTATTTTCTTTAGTTCTTCTATGTATTTTTCATTGCTTATCTTGCCCTGTGCATACTCTTCTCCTAATAGCCGAATATGGTTTTGTATAGCTTTTTCTTCTTCTTGCGCCTGCCTGTCTCTTAGCTGCTGTATTTGATCTGCTGCTCTTTTTCTTATTTCTATGGAGACTTTTGCCCACTGCCCTTCTCCGTTGGCTATTTGGGTAAGCCGCCTTATATGCTCTTCTACGCTAAGCCCTTTCATCCACTTGGACAGGTTTTGGGCGCCGGAATCTAAGAGTTCCCGGGCATTGCTAAGGTTGCCAATAACCTTATCTGCCTTCTCATCAACGGTGGGTGGTGGGGTTTTGTATGATGGGGTGGTTACACTCGGCACACGGTAGGTATTTGTTGGAATGCCTCCTGTGCCTGTGTGGCTGGTGTATCTTGGCGTAGATGTTTTATGATTCCTGCCTGATTCCCCTTCTTGGACTCTGGCAAAAATGGCTGCGTTTTCATTTTTACCGCCTGGCTTTTTGGATGGAGTTTTTACGCCGGCGGTAGAAAGTCCACCAACCTGTCCGCTTGGCAGGCCGCCGCTATTTTTCCAGTAGGCATCACCGACTGCTTTGAGCATGCTAAACTGTGGCATGTATTTCATAAGGTTTATTGCTTTGCCCAGCTTGCCTATAAGCCAATCGACTGCTTTTGCCACGCCGGTAAATGCTATGGAGACGGCTTTTATTATCACCGTCCACTCTGCCATTCCTACCCTTACCCATGCATCTGCCAGCATGAGTATCCAGCCCCGGTTCTCCTCCCAGGCTTTTCCCAGCACGTTTTTTACTGTGCCTGCAAGGTGGGATACTGCCGAAATCATATCACGTATAAACGGTTCTACCGATGCCTTGCATTGCATGGCGCTGTCACACATTCGCCGCCACATAATTGCGCCGTCATCTGGTTTGAAGAACCTGTATAGCCCGTACATTGCGGCTGTTACAAGGATTATTACGCCT